>JANNQJ010000032.1:0-22423 GCA_031400675.1 Cyclobacteriaceae bacterium | reverse complement strand
ATGCAAATCATATAAAGGCCAAGTTTTACTTCATCCGGTTGCCGTTTTAGAGTTGATCGGTGCATTTGTATCTTCTAATTGTAATGGAATTCGTCACGCAGATGGCATTAGCACCTGGAAAAACGCATTAGATTCAGAAGTCAGTTCTTTACATTTAAATGTCCTTGTTGAAAAGAAATTTCCTGAAGGTCAAGTGTTTGACAAACCATGCAAACGCATAAAACAGAAAGTCCCAGGGGGACTTCATACGAAATGATCTGAGCGGCAGATCGAAACGTTCCAAGCGTACTGTATTTGTTGTTTGAACTCCAACCTGCAATAATAATTCCAATGACATCCAATGAAATAAAAGCCAGCAAAAAAAATATTCCAGATGCAATCCCTGAGCCAGGCCATGACGGTGAAAGTGGAATCACCGAAAACCCTGTGAACACAGCAGTAAAAATCAGGATAGGTGCGAGTTTAAAAAGTTTAGCATCAGCATGAGTTGGTACAATGTCTTCTTTTTGAATAAACTTAATTACATCGGCAATAGACTGGGCTATTCCATACTTCCCAGTTTCCATGGGACCAAGCCTGTCTTGGATAAATGCGGATACTTTCCGCTCTGCGTAGATCGCAAAAACGGCATAGATGAGAAAAAATGGAAGGAAGAACAGTAATGTGCTCACGCAGATCAGATTAAGCTCATACAATTTGAGTAAAAATTCTGATCTATTTTATTGAATAATGACTTAAAAAGTACATGAGTGTTAGTTCCAAAGCGGATGTTTTTCAAGGTGAACCTCTTCCTGGAAGAAAAGTCGGGTGGAAGCTTCGAAGGAGGGAGTAAAATCTGAAACTAAGAACTGATGATGGGGTTTTGTGAGACTGGTATTTAAAAGTTGTTTTTCGTTCAGATATCTTTTCAATGAAGCAGCCACAACCTCGGATGAGTCAAGGATAGGAAGATTACCGTTATAAAATTCATTAATCTCCTTTTTGATCAATGGATAGTGGGTACACGCGAGGATAAGCGTTTCAATATGCCGTAATTTTAAATCTGTTAAGTATTGTGCTATGATCTCATGACTGATTTGATTATCGAAAAATCCTTCTTCAATCATGGGTGCTAGTAACGGTGTTGCCAGTGAATGTAGAACAATGTTTTTTTTAGCTTCCTCAATTTTTCGTAAGTAGACACCAGATTGTACCGTGCGCTTGGTACCAATAAGACCTACGCTTTTATCCTTGTATTGATTGACCACCAGGCTAACCATCGGGTCGATCACGTTGATAATTTTAACGGAGCGAACATACTCCTTTAGCAATTCGTAGGCAGCTGAACTGGCCGAGTTGCATGCGATGACAATAACCTTACAACCTTTTTTTAACAGCACATCTGCAATTTTGATGGAGTAGGCTTGAATAGCTGCTTCTGATTTATCACCGTAAGGCAAGTGAGCGGTGTCACCAAAGTACACCATGCTTTCGTTTGGAAGTAATTCTTTAATGGCATGTGCTACAGTAAGGCCACCGATGCCGCTGTCAAATATTCCGATGGGTGCTTCTGCTGAAGGGCTCAATTTTTTTGATTATCGCAAATAAACACAGAACCCCATTAAATTAATGGGGTTCTGTTAATAAAAAGCATTGTATTTTACACGTTATCAGAAAGCTTGGCAAGTTTTACTTCTCTCGCCTCTCTATGATTGCAGTATTCGCATTTATAATGCTTGAGCAGCAACCCGGTTTCATTGGCAGTGGGCTTTACTTCAATTTCTTCACGGACAATCTTCAGCGTATAATATCCACATTCAGAACACTCTTCGGCATGCTGATATGAATCATACTTTTCAATTTTCTTAAAGCCAGTTTGATCGTCAATCCACACATCGTAATCCACCGAGTGTACGTTGGCTTCTTCTGAAATCATATTAGCCTCCAGGTGAATGTCTTCCTCCTCTTCGCTAAGTTTACGCATAGCATTTCCGGCCGGAGAAATGCGCGGGGTGGTGCGTAACTTATTCAACCTCTTTTCCAGGTACTTGGGATAATAAATGCGCACCATACTATAAAAAGTAAAATAAGCGATGATGGCAAAACTTACAGTTAAAAACAGTCTTACATAGAACCACAGCATTCCGCGAATTCCTGAAGTAATCTGTTCCGTGGCTACTGAATTGGCATACAAGGCTACAGCCAGAATAAAAGCCATAACCGCATACCAGAAATAACGAATTTCGTGAAGGTTTACATAGTCATATTTTTCCTTATAGTCCTTGATTTGAAACACTTTAAACTCGTGATACAATAGAATAAGTATGCCAACGCCCACTAACAAAAAGCAGCCGCGAAGCATGTAAAAGTCCCAAGAAGTAAGAAAAGCATGATTAGTTTCCATAGAGGTTTGAGGGTTTGAATTGTTAAATTTATCAAAATCTTTCAGAACTCAAGTATTCGAAACGATCTTGTTTTTTATGGCTTCCGCTACAATTTGTATTATTGTGAAATAAACGAATACACCATGGCTTACAACGTATTGAAAGGAAAGCGAGGAATCATTTTCGGTGCATTGGATGAGAACTCAATTGCTTGGAAAACAGCGCTTAAGGTAAAGGAAGAAGGAGGAAGTTTCACGCTTACAAATGCCCCCATTGCCATGCGTATGGGTAAAATCAATGAGTTAGCGAAAGCGTGTAATGCTGAGGTGATCCCTGCCGATGCAACTTCGGAACAGGATCTGAACACCTTGTTCACTAAATCCAAAGAGGTCCTTGGTGGAAAGCTTGACTTCGTACTTCACTCTATTGGAATGAGCCCGAATGTGCGAAAGGACAGAACCTATGGCGATTTAAATTATGAATGGTTTTTGAAAACCCTCGATATATCCGGACTGTCGTTTCATAAGGTCATGCAAACAGCAGAAAAGACAGATGCCATGAATGAGTGGGGATCAATTGTAGCATTAAGTTATATAGCTGCTCAACGAACGTTCCCTGATTATTCAGATATGGCCCAGGCTAAATCGGTGCTGGAGTCTATCGCCCGCAGTTATGGTTACCGATTTGGTAAACTGAAAAAAGTTAGGGTAAACACCATCTCACAGTCGCCCACCAAGACAACGGCAGGTGCAGGCATTTCTGGATTCGATGTATTTTATGATTATGCGCAAATGATGTCACCGCTTGGTAATGCAGCGGCTGAAGATTGTGCCAGCTACATCGTAGCCATGTTTTCTGACTTCACCCGTTTTGTTACCATGCAAAACCTGATGCACGATGGAGGATTCTCTTCTACCGGTATTACAGAAGACTTAATTGAACGACTTACGAAATAATTTTTGTTACCGGTGACTGGCAACTATGATTTCCTTCCCTCCGTGCAAAATCAATATCGGGTTAAACGTTATTTCAAAGCGAACCGATGGATACCATGACATTGAAACATGCTTTTACCCAATTCCATGGACAGATATCCTGGAAATTATTCCTTCTGATATTTTAGAATTCTCCCATTCAGGATATTTAATACCTGGAAAGGCAGAAGAAAATCTTTGCCTAAAGGCATATCAACTATTAAAAAAAGACTTTGATTTATTGCCAGTAAAAATTCATCTGCATAAAGTTATTCCATCGGGCGCTGGTTTGGGAGGAGGTTCATCTAATGCGGCCTACACACTTCGAACACTGAACATGATTTTTGATCTTCAATTGGACATGCACCAGCTACAGCAATATGCTTCGCAGCTTGGAAGTGACTGCACTTTTTTTATAGAAGATAAACCCATGATTGGCACAGGAAGGGGCGGAGTATTAAATGAGGTTCAAGTAAAACTGGATGGAAAATTTATCATATTGATAAAGCCGGATGTCCATGTGTCGACAGCAGAGGCGTATGAAGGAGTAAAACCCGGATTCAATCTTAAACACATTAGAGATATTATAGAGATGACTGATTTAACAAAGTGGAAAAATGTTTTGATTAATGATTTTGAAGAATCAGTATTTATGAAACACTCATTAATTAAAGAAATTAAATCAACGTTATATCAGCAGGGAGCTGTTTATGCTAGTATGAGCGGGTCAGGTTCAGCGGTCTATGGAATTTTTGAAAAACCGATAGACTTGACGAATCATTTTCAAAATAGTACGTACTGGAGCGGAACTTTAACGGAGTAAAATTATTAAGGCCCGGTATGGGGTAAAATAGTTGGGAATTTATTCTTAACAAAGGGATACGCTACCACGGCTCCAAGAATGACTACCGTACCCAAGTAAAAATTCCAACTCATTACTTCTTTCTCTCGAAATATAAGCAAGGCTAGAATGATCCCATAAACAGGTTCTAAGTTGAGTGTAAGCTGAATAAAAAATACAGATAGTTTTTTGGTGAGATTAATGGCTACAGTGTAAGCGTACACTGAGCAAACCAATGAAAGAATGGCGATCCAAAGCCAGTCCGTTAAAGTTGGCGTTAAATTCAACTCTCCACCGGTAGCCCATTGATCCACATAGAATGGAAAAAATAATACGACACCAAGACAGGCGCCTGTCATTTCGTAAAAAGTAATCGTAAGAGAGCTAACTCGGGAGACCAGCTTTGAATTAATAACGGCAAAAATGGCGCATGTTAATCCAGATAAAATTCCAAGAAAAAGCCCCATCGGGTATTGAAAGTCAAACGAAAAAATAATGTAGAGTCCGACAATCACGACCAACCCAAGCCCGACTTCTACAAATTGAATCTTATTTTTTTTTGCTAATGGTTCAATGAAAGCGGCCCACAAGGAGCACGTGGCAAAACCAACAAGACTCGTGGAGGGATTTGAAATGCGCCCCGATGCGAAAAATGTTAACCAATGAATGGCTACAATAAAACCCGTCAACATCAGCATAAAGAAATCGGATGTTGAGACTTTAAAAGAACCACGAAGCACAAGGATGACGATACCCATACCCAATGCTGCCAGGAACGTACGGTAAAAAACCATTTCAACCGAGGGAATGGTCACGAGCTTTCCAAGAATAGCCGTAAAGCCCCAAAGAAAAACAAGGAAATGAAGTTTAAGGTAGTCAGTGGTAGTGGCCATTAACGCGGAACATATTTATACATCACTGCTGAGATAATCCCAAAAATAGTGGCTGGAATCCAGACAGAAATTATGGGTGGTATAGATCCGGCTTCTGCAAAGGTTCGAAACATCATGAAAAAGAGAATAAAGATGAACGAGAGCGCAAAGCCGAGCGCAATTTGTGACCCTGTTCCTCCCCGACTTTTTCGTGAAGAAACGATGACGCCCATAAATGTTAAAATGAAAATTGAAAAAGGCGAAGCAAACCGGGTATATTTTTCAACCTCATATTGAGCGATACCGGCAGAGCCTCTGGCCCTCAACGTTTTTATATATTTGTTCAACTCTGTCAGTGTGAGTCCGTCATACTTGCGGTAATCATTATCGAATTCTTTTGGGTGGATGATGAGAGCGGTGTCCAGCGGTGCATTTTTATCAAGGGCTTTTACCTTCTTCTTTACCAATGAATCGGCATGCTGCTTAGTCGGTTCAAAAATATTATTGACCTGCAGTAGTTCCCAGTTATACAGCATCCATTTGTTTTTTGTTGTATCCCACTCAATCCGCTTGGCAGTAAGTTTTTCAACAAGCTTTCCATTATCAAACCGTTCTAATGTGAAGGAATAACCCTTATCGGAAATGTTATTGTAACTCTGTAAATATAAAATTGTATTGGGTGCTACCTGCATGTGAATGTTTCGATAGCTGGAAGAGGTTTTAGGTTTGAGATACTCTAATTCAAAGGCAAGTCTTGATTTGTTGGAATTTGGGATAATCCATCCATTCAACCAAAAACTAACCGAGGCAATCAGTAGCGCGCCAATAAAATAGGGTAGCAATAATCTTTTAAAACTCATGCCACTACTAAGCATGGCAACTATTTCGGTATGCCCTGCCATGCGTGCTGTTATAAAAACTGTAGCAATAAAAACAGTAATTGGAGTAATCAATCCGGCAATCCAGGGCAGAAAATCACCGTAATAGTCAAGGATTTGAAGGAAACTCAAATTGGCCTTGGCGTACTTATCGGTTTTTTCAGTAAGATCAATTACAGTTATAACCGCCAATAGCAAAAACACTACAAAAACGTAAGTGCTTAAGAGTTGTCGTAATATGTAGCGGTCAAGTAGTTTCATTATAATCGCGTAGAAACAATTTTCACCATCGTATTCTTCCAGTCAATAAAAGTACCGTTTATAATTTGCTTACGGGCTTCCTTTACTAACCACAGGTAGAATGTTAGGTTGTGGATAGAAGCAATTTGTGCGCCTAAAATTTCCTTACTAATAATTAAGTGTCGCAAATAAGCTTTTGAATAAAATGTACTGGCGTATCCGCCAAGCGTTTCATCAAGTGGTGAAAGGTCGCTCTTCCATTTTTCATTCCGGATATTAACAATGCCTTGCGTAGTGAAGAGCATACCGTTGCGCGCGTTGCGGGTAGGCATTACGCAATCAAACATGTCAATACCTAACGCAATACACTCTAAAATATTTTCGGGTGTGCCAACACCCATGAGGTAGCGAGGTTTATCAGCAGGCAAAATTTTACACACGACATCCGTCATTTCATACATCATATCGTGGGGCTCACCAACCGACAATCCACCAATGGCATTGCCATATTGATTTTGTGATGCAATAAACTCGGCCGATTGTTCACGCAAATCTTTGTACACGCTACCCTGAACAATTGGGAATAATACTTGTTCGTAACCATAACGCGGCTCAGTAGTATTGATTCTGTTTACACACCGCTCAAGCCATTGATGTGTAATTTTCAACGATTTTTTTGCGTATATGTACTCACATGGATACGGTGTACACTCATCAAAAGCCATGATAATATCCGCTCCGATAGAGCGCTGAATATCCATCACACTTTCAGGGGTAAAAACATGTTTCGATCCATCAATGTGCGACTTGAACGTAACGCCCTCATCGTGAATCTTTCTGTTTTCAGAAAGTGAGTACACCTGGTATCCGCCACTGTCGGTGAGAATGGGCTTGTTCCAACCATTAAACTTGTGAAGTCCTCCGGCTTTTTCGAGAAGATCAATGCCGGGGCGGAGGTATAAATGATACGTGTTTCCTAAAATAATTTCAGCCTGAATGTCATTCTCCAATTCGCGCTGGTGTACAGCCTTGACAGAACCCGCTGTACCAACCGGCATGAATATGGGAGTATGGATATCGCCATGGACTGTATGCAGAATCCCCGCGCGGGCGGACGACTTCGGATCTTTTGAAGAAAGGGTATACTTCATGAGTATTTTAAGTGCTGCAAAAATAGGAGATTTAAAATGAGTTAGTATTGCGCAAACTGAGTAATCCGTTCTTCGGGTGGAAAAGTTTTTTTATACAGCATCGGCACTTTATCCATCCAGTTCACTTCGATCGTATACACGCCAAAATCCTCTGTTACCCGACCTTTAATCTCATAAAACCCGCGACCCCTGAGGGGATATTTTTTTATCACATCAGGAAAATGAACGGTGTCAAATACATTTCCTTCGCGATCGTTAAATGTTCCAAAGGCCATGGGCTGACCAGTTCTTGTACTGGTAGGTTTGGTTGTAACGCTATAGCCGATGATATGAACTTCACGGTTAAGATGTTCGCGTAATTGAGTTGCCAGTATACCACGTTCCGGATCTTCAATGAGCTTAAAGGGATTGCACAGGGGGAAACCGAGCAGTTCAATTTCATCAAAAGCATCTTCAAGCTTGTTGTGCTGCAACTGAGGTAATGGATATTCTTTGGGTTCGGTGTTAAAAAGATCAACTGTGGTTTTGTGCCTGTTTTTGGTGTCGCTGAAATACAGCATCGCTTCCCATAACAATTGTTGTTTTGTCTTAGGAATAAATCGAAAAGCACCTATGCGGATAAGAATGCGTACTTGCTCCAATCCCAGATCAATTCTGCGTAAAAAATTATCCAGACTTTTATACGCACCGTTCAACTTGTGCTCCGTTTCGATTTGTCGCGCAACTTTTGTTTCAAGACTTTTCAGGTGAACAAAACCAATATAGATTTGATCATGACAGATCGTGGTCAGGTATTCACTGTGATTAATACAGGGCGCTTCGATGCGTGCGCCATTCATTCGTGCTTCGTGGAAATAAAATTCGGTTTTATAAAAACCGCCAAAGTTATTGATTACCCCTACCATAAACTCCAGCGGATAATGTGCTTTCAAAAACAAACTTTGATAACTTTCTACAGCATAACTGGCTGAGTGACCCTTGGCAAAAGAATACCCAGCAAAACTTTCGATCTCATACCAAACACGGTCAGTCACCTTCTGGTCGTATTTGTCTTTACAGTTTTCAAAAAACTTATCTTTCACACGCTGAAATTCTTCACGCGAACGGTATTTGCCAGACATGCCCCTGCGCAATACATCTGCTTCTGTGAGCGTAAGTCCGCCAAATTGATTCGCCACTTTGATAACATCTTCCTGGTATACCATCACCCCAAATGTGTCACCCATGATTTCATCCATTTTAGGATGGATGGATTCGTGCTTGATCCCCTTTTTATGCATGTGGAAACGTTCGATATACGCCTTCATCATACCTGAGCTGGCCACACCGGGGCGAATGATCGAACTGGCAGCTACCAGCGTGAGATAGTCATCACATTTTAGTTTCTCCAGCAACATGCGCATGGCAGGTGATTCTACATAAAAGCAGCCCATGGCCTTACTGTTGCGAAGCAGGTTCTTTATTTTTTCGTCTTCTTTAAATTTTTTGAACTGGTGAACATCTATGTCAAGGCCTTGATTGCGTTTGACATGCCAGACAGTTTCCTTGATGTGCCCTAACCCGCGCTGACTGAGAATATCAAACTTATAAATCCCGAAATCCTCAGCTGCGTGCATTTCAAATTGTGATACGGGCAGACTTTTGGGTGGAAACTCGGTCGCTGTGTAAGCATAGATGGATTTTTCTGTGATCAGCACACCACCTGCGTGAATGGAAATGTTGGCAGGTAATTCTTTTGCAACAATATACCGTGCATAACTGAAAATGAGTTTCCCGATGTGATCGCGAACCATTTCCATTTTCCGGGTGCCCACCAGGTTGTCGATCTCTTCTTTTGGTAACCCAAAAACTTTACCGAGCTCACGAATGATCGACTTACCCTGATACGTAGTGTGTGTTCCTAGCAGACAAACATGATCATATCCATGCTTACGGAAGATGTATTCATAAATCTCATCCCGATTATCCCACGAAAAATCAATATCAAAGTCGGGAGGTGTTACGCGTTCTTCGTTTAAAAACCGTTCGAAATACAGATTTAGTTCAATGGGGTCAACATTGGTAATGCCCAGGCAATAAGCAACCGTACTGTTTGCTCCACTGCCGCGACCTACAAAATCGAAGCCCTTTTGTTTGGCAAACAAAATCAGATCGTACGCAATGAGATAATAGGACGTAAATTTTTTTTCAGCGATGATCCGGAGCTCCTTTTGAATTCGATCACTCCAAATAACTTCTTTATCAGGATCATCTTTATATCGATGTATAAACCCTTTTAATGTTTCACTTCGTAAATAATCTGAATCTTCTTCTCTGCTGCCTAAAAAAAACTTCTTGGTTTTATCTTCCCCCTGTTTACACTCAATGGTGCATTGATCGAGCAGTGTTTTTGAGTTGCCGATAAGTTCAGGGAAAGACTCCAATTGTTGTTCCAACGTCTTCCCGGGCAACATAAATTCTTCCTTTACAGCATGATGATGTTCCGGCAACTTACTTAGCAAGGTATTGTTGGCAATGCTGCGCAGCAGGCGATGGGTGTTGAAGTCACGCCAGATGATTTTTTCTTTTTTTGTTTTCGGGTCGATTATTTTCTCAGGAGGTAAAAATGTTACGGGATATAGCAACACGAATTTATGTGCATACGCTTCACGAAATGAATAAGCCGCATACGCAATCAGTTGTTGTTTCTTTATACCAATGTATTCATTTTCTTTTA
The DNA here is from genome assembly GCA_031400675.1 of Cyclobacteriaceae bacterium. Classification (GTDB taxonomy): domain Bacteria; phylum Bacteroidota; class Bacteroidia; order Cytophagales; family Cyclobacteriaceae; genus UBA2336. The sequence continues at coordinate 12,388 of JANNQJ010000032.1, read as the reverse complement.
GCAGATCAGGTTCAATTGTACCGAAGGCATAAATCACAAATGTTTCCTCCAGTTCTGGAGCCCGTACGGGAAAAGGTTTCTCTTCACGATTATGGTATGATAAAAACCGGTTGATGACTTTGAAGCCCTGGTTATTTTTTGCAATAACGATGTATAGAAAATCATTTTCATTTCTGAATTCTACACCTACCGCAAGATCAAGTTGATAAGGTTCCTTGTCGAATTTAGTTTTTCCGTTTTCAAGTGCTTTATGATTGTTGCGCGTCCTCAGCATTTCAAGCCAGGAAGATGTGTTGTTTATTTCCGTGAGCGCCAACTTATGAATACTACAGCGCTGGGCTTCCTCAAAAAGTGTTTTGATTGGCAGAGTGCCGTACTTGAAACTGTATCCGGTGTGGCAATTGAGGTACATACTGGATCTGATTGCTGGTCACTGGATTCTTGCTAAATGAAACCAAGTATTTCAATTAATCGCATTCTTCATCACCTTCCCATTAAACACATTCATCTCCATCCGTACCCTGCGGCTTACGCCAATGGTAGTAGCCCTCACCAGTTTTTCTACTCCGTGTTTGTGCTTAATACGGTCCATCGCTTCATACAAGTGAATGATTTCGGCTGTATCATCAAACAGACTAATCTGGTGATTGCCATGTACCAGGTTGCTTAATCGTACACCCACGAGACGAATCAACATCCTGCGATTGTAAAGTTTATCAAACAACTCCTGCACCACACGTAAAATCACATGATCAGATGAAGTATAGGGAATGTGTACTTGTTTGGTTTCCGTGTCAAAATTGGAGTAACGTATTTTTACAGTAATGCACGAAGCGAGCTTTTTCTGATCGCGCAACTGAAAGGCAACTTTCTCTACCATTGCAATCAGGATTGACTTCATGCGCTTTACGTCAATGGTATCTTCTTCAAAAGTAGATTCCGTTGAAATTGATTTCTGCTCTGAGTAAGGAACTACAGGTGAATCGTCAATGCCGTGCGCTTTGTTCCACAGGCTGATGCCATTTTTACCAAACGCGCTCACCAGAAATTTTAATGGCATATCGCGCAGGGTGGCTACCGTGCGCACGCCCATATCGTACAAAAATGAAGCTGTCTGCTTTCCGATCATTGGAATTTTTTCGACCGCCAGTGGTGACAAGAAATTTTGCTCTGTACCTGCCGGAATATGCTTTTGAGCTTCAGGTTTGAATTCACCGGTAGCTACTTTCGATACGAGCTTGTTCACCGACATACTCATGGAAATAGGCAGTCCGCTTTCATTAGTAACTTTCTTTTGAAGTTCAACAGCCCACTTAAATGCACCAAAAAATTTATCCATGCCGCTGGCATCGACATAAAATTCATCAATGGAGGATTTCTCAAACATGGGGGCGGAGTCTTCAATGATATTAGTAACCAGATGCGAGTAATAACTGTATGCCTCCATGTCGCCCGAGATTACGATGGCATCCGGACAGAGTTGCCGCGCCAGATACATGGGCATGGCCGAGTGTACGCCAAACTTTCTCGCTTCATAACTACAGGCAGCTACTACACCCCTGCGGCTGTTGCCCCCGACAATTAAGGGTTTGTTTTTAAGCTTGGATTCTTTTTTACGCTCTACAGATACAAAAAAGGCATCTAAATCCAGGTGAATGATGTTTCTATCCATGCGGCTATATTACTAAATATATTAGTAATATATTTTTTTATTAAACTAAAATTTTTAGTTTTGAATATCGCTTGCCATAGCGATCTTTTATAAGCTGTGTTGAGGATGAAGTATCAGATATTATATATTGATATCGTGATTCTCATTCTTTTCACAGCGCCAAAGAACCTCATGTGATCACATAAAGAATAAATTATGCATGTAAATAAAAACCTCAAGTTCCTGCGTACCCGTGCCGGATGGACGCAAAAACAAATGGCAGAAAAAATCGGGTTGAAACAACCGGTGATTGGTGCATACGAAGAGGAGCGTGCCATGCCTCCCTTAAATTGCCTGCTGGATATTTCCGATCTCTTTAAAGTAAGCATAGATGCGCTTTCGCGGAAGGATTTAAGCAAACTGCCCGAAAAAGAGTGGAAGAGTTTTTCAGGCAAAGAAGTATTGGCTATTACAGTTGACAAAGATGACAACGAGAACATTGAGTTGGTATCGCAAAAAGCATCAGCGGGATATTTGAATGGCTATCAGGATGTAGAGTATATAATAGACTTACCAAAAATTGGTTTACCGGTATTGCCCCGCAACGTTACCTACCGTGCGTTTGAAATTAAAGGTGATTCCATGCTACCGATTCCATCGGGAGCCATTGTGTTTGGCGAGTATGTAGAGGATCTGTCCTCCATTAAAAATGGAAAGTTATACATCGTTGTATCACAACAGGAAGGAATTGTTTTTAAACGGGTATTTAATTTTTCGGATACGAAGAATAACCTCCTGTTGGTGTCCGACAACCGGCAATATGAACCGTACACCATTCATGCTGAAGATGTATTGGAGATATGGGCAGTGAAGGCATACTTCTCTACTCAATTTCCAGATATGGAGTCAGAAAAAATAACTACCGATCAGTTAGCGTACTCCGTATTAAAATTGCAAGAAGAAATTATCCGATTGAAGAAAAAGAAGTAGAGACGCATAGGCGCTTCTTTACTCTAATGTTATCCACGCTGATTTTTTCAAAGCCAGGTATCGATTTTTCTCCGCGTCATATATCAGGTGATCATATACCAACGGAATGGTGCTAAGCCCTTGTAGGGTAACAAGCCCGAATTTCCCATCTTGTTGAATAATCACATATCCGTTATTAAGATCGATTGATGAACTATATTTTGGGTAGAGTAAAATGTTGCCCTGCTGATCGGCCAGCCCCTGAAGTCCATTGATGGTAAGTAGCATTCTTCCATTGTCAAGAATTTTTACAGTGTGATAGCGTGTCGACAGCACTAGTTTCCCGTCATGTGTCAATAATCCGTATAGCCCATTTTGTTTGACAAGAGAATAACTCTTTTCAAAGGGGGTTACTTCTTCATAAACAGGCTGAATCACGATTTTTTCATCGCGGTTAATGAAGCCCCACTTGTTCCGGATTTTGATGGCGGCCAATCCTTCTGTGAATGGCTTAATGTTTTCATAACGGTTTGCGATGCGGAGCCTGCCTTGATCATCGATGAAACCGTATTTTCCATTTTTCTTTATTCCTCTTAATCCTTCGGTTGATGGGAATATTTCTTCTGTTGCCTCAATGGGGGGTAATTGTCGGTTTACAATCCGACCATCAAAGTTAACGATCCAAGTTCCTCCGGTAGATACGGACTCCGTAAAATAATTTTCTTTTATGACAATTGGATTAGTGGTGAAATACAAGACAGTACCTGTAAAAGAACAGAGGAAAATAACCGCGCCATTTTGTTTAAAGTACCGGTCTTGATTGAGCAGTTTAACTTGGTATGGTTGTGGAAAGGCTAGCCATTCTTCCTTTAGGGAAATAATTCCATACTGCCCTTTGAATTTTACGGCAAGCTGATTGTTCCGTGATTCTAAAATGCTGTCGTACACGCAGGCAACAATTTCTACCCCCTTGTCATTGATTGCGCCCCAGTATCCATTTTTAATCACAGGAAAAACTGTTCCTTGTTTTTGATAAATTTGATCATACGCTTTAGAATTTTGTCTTTGCCCCAACGTATCGTGCAAGAACCACTTTATTTTATCAAGACTCTTTTCAAGTGTTAAAATGTAGTCTTTGGTCAAAATAATCTTTTTAAAGGCAGGGGCCAGCAGTATTTTTCCACTTTTCTTAATCACTCCATATTGATTACCGGATTTAAAAACGGCCAATCCGTTTCGAAATGATCTTAAATCCAAGAAAGTTTCAGTGTTGACAGGCTTAAAGTTGTTATCGACTAACCAAAGCAATCCTGCATCTTTAATTTTATATCGGGATTCTCCCAACGACAGGACAGAATCAGCTCCAATAACTTCTGATAATTTATTTTGTGCGTCTAACACATGCCATTCATCGGACAAGCGCGCCTTAATTGATTTTTGATCAACCTGTATTTCTCGATATTTTGCTTCTGAGCGTAACTCGCCTTCGCGGGTAATGAGTCCTTGTTTGCCAGCTTCATAAATAATTGCGAGGTTATTGTTAAACTGCGAAATGCTGTCGATGGTAAATCCCGAAATTTGTTTCCCGCTTTCCGAATACAAAGCCGTCTTTCCCTGAAAATTCTCGACTGCATAACGCAAACTTCCAATTGGGTAGATATTTCGGTATTGGAACGGAATCAGAATTTTGTTCCCCAGATCAATCAATCCATGTTTAAATAGATTCCCATCACGCAAAAATGCAACGGCTCTTAATGAATGAATCTTAACACCTGAATACGTAAATGGGATGACCGTTTTTCCATCGGTACTAATACAACCTGTACTGATCTTAAAGGCCGCAGATTGTTTGCTGGCCACCAATAGCAATCCATCTGCCGGAGTGAGCGATGAATAATCCGGTGGTGTGATGCGTTTATTATTAAGATTTAGAATCCCCCACCACCCTTTGAGTTTATACCCTATAACCTCTCCTGTTATTGAAAAACTTCCATTACTCCAGCCCAAAGCCTCGTATTTAGCAGGTATAATTATTTGCCCTGCTTCATTTTTCAACCCTACCTTGCCGTTGTCAACAAAGGTGGCATAGGATTCTGCAATTGATTGAAGATTGGTAAAGAGAACAAGAAAGGCTAATAACAGTAATCGCATTTAACTTCAAATATAGATTCGTCAGCTCAATCTGCGAACACATAATCGTTTTTAGGGAATTTTTTCGACCTTTGAGGGGTTATTAGCCGATTGAATCAATCATGTACATCGAACAGTTATATACGAATTGTCTGGCCGAAGCTGCTTATTATATTGAGTCTGAAGGAGAAGCGGCTATTATCGATCCGCTTCGGGAGACAGAACCCTATATTGAACTAGCCAAGAAACGAGGGGCTATAATAAAGTATGTGTTTGAAACACATTTTCATGCCGATTTTGTCTCCGGTCATATTGATTTATCTAAAAAAGCAAATGCCCCCATAATTTATGGGCCAAAAGCAAATACTAATTACGATGTCATTAATGCTACCGATGAACAGGAGTTTAAGCTCGGCAACGTAAAGTTCAGAGTGCTTCACACACCTGGCCATACTCCTGAATCTTCTTGCTTCTTATTATTGGATGAAAAAGGGAAAGAGCATGCTGTTTTTACTGGCGACACTTTATTTGTTGGCGATGTGGGCCGTCCGGATTTATTGGATGGCATCATGACCCGGGAAGAATTAGCCAGCATGATGTACGACTCATTGAATAAGAAAATAAAAACGTTACCTGATCATGTTACTGTGTATCCTGCTCATGGCGCAGGTTCGTCCTGCGGAAAAAATATTGGTAAGGAAACCTTCAGCACCATTGGAGAACAAAAGAAATTCAATTATGCTCTCAAAGACATGAGCCGGGAAGATTTTATTGAGAAAGTAACTGAGGGCATCCTCCCCCCACCTCTTTATTTCTTCGAGGATGCTCGCATCAATAAAATGGGTTATAATCCCATTGATGAAGTGATCAGAAAAAATAAAAAGCCTTTAACAGCTGTAGACATAAAGAAAACTATTGAAAACGGTGCTCTGATTCTTGATACCCGCAAGCCCGATGATTTTGAAAAGGGTTTTATTACCGGTTCGTTAAACATCGGATTGGACGGCCAGTACGCAGTGTGGGTTGGAACATTAGTCAACATTAACCGACCGCTTGTTCTCATAGCTGAAGACGGAAAAGAAGAGGAAGCAATTCTGCGATTAGCGCGGGTAGGATATGAAAATGTAGTAGGTTTTCTAAATGGCGGAATTCAAACATGGCCTGAACGGCTTGATGTTGTCAAATCAATAGTTGCAACGGATGTCGCCTCACACATGGATATGGGCATTGATGTACTGGATGTTCGTAAACCAAGCGAATGGAGTACCAGTCATTTAAGGGAAGCAGTGTTTTTACCGTTAGCCGATATGCCGGATAATCTCAACAGGCTGGACAAATCTAAACCCTATATTGTACACTGTGCTGGAGGTTACCGCTCTATGATTGCTTGTTCAATCATGAAACAAAAAGGTTTTACGAATGTAACGAATGTGTATGGTGGTTTTGGTGCTATGGTTGCGACAGGCTTACCGGTGGTAACAGAAGAAACGTTGGTGAGTTAAATTTTCACAATTTTAACTATCTATTTTCCGCTCATCTTCTTCATTGTGAGAGAAGTAATCAAGATGAAAAGGATCACCTGTGTATTCTTTAAAACGAAGTGTGTCCCCAATTTGTGTTTGCTCATAGTGATGGATGTGACAATTTACTTTCAAGATCAGCTCCTCTCGAGTTTTAACAAAAGCAATGCACTGTTCCTCTTTTTGTGATGTTACGATGTAGTCGTACGATTTGTATTTCATGTAAGGCATAATATTTTGCCCTGACTGACTTTTCTCTGGCATATGAACTTTATCCACAATAATGCCTTCCATAATGAGGGGTTTCGAAAAGAGAACATCGTATGTTATGGCTAATGGAGTTCCAAGAATTATCAGGATAACAATAACCTTAATAAGGGTTAGAAATCTGAATTTCATAAAAATAGACGATGGTTTAGAGATTGCGGTTCAATTAATTGATATTTTATAAATTCTTTCTGAAGCTTGATGTATAATTGGTCAAAAAACAATCACTCGTTTACAACAGTTTATCTCATTAATTCGACACTTCAGAAACACTAAATTTCAAGATCATACTATATTCATGATGTTTGAACAAAAAATGAACATGAAAAACTTAAGCATTTTAACAGTTCTAGTGATTAGCCTGTATGCAACCTCCCCTCTTTTTGCTCAAAGTAAAGTGGAGGTTACCGTTAAGAATCTTCGGGAAATCAAGGGTACGATTCGCATGGCGGTTTATTCCGGTGAAGATAATTTCATGAAAAAGAGCCTTACCTCTAAGGAGATTAAAGTAACGGGCAAGGAAGTAACAGTTGTCTTTGAAAACGTAAAACATGGTGAGTATGCCGTCAGTACGTACCATGATGTTGATGACAATAAAGAATTAGATACCGGCTTTATGGGTATTCCAAAAGAGCCTTATGGGTTTTCGAATGACGCGAGAGGTACTTTTGGGCCGCCATCGTATGAGAAGTCAAAGTTTAAAGTGGATGGGAATACAAAAATATCAATCAGCGTACAATGATAATATTCATGGAATACATTTTTTCAGAGTTTGACTTGCCACATTAACCTCTATAATTCCTCGTTTGTGTTCCCATGAATTATAAATGTAGGTGGCAATCTCTGCAATTTCTAAATCAGTCAGCGATTGAACACCCGGCATGGGCTGAACGTAGCTTTTTCCGTTCACTACGACTTCACCATTAATTCCGTACTTCATCAAACAGAGCACTTTTTCAAAGTTGTTTTCCATGTAATCTGATTGATGAAGAGGAGGGTACACCAAACCAAGACCGGTTCCAGTAGACTGATGGCAATTACTGCAATGTTTCTCGTACAACTTTTCGCCTTGTACAAAGTACTGTTGAAATTTAATTTTTGAGTCAGATTTTTTTGAATTAGAACAATTAAACAGAATAAATAAAACCAATAAGCTTGAGACCTGAAGCTTGTAGCTTAAAGCTAATTTATTTGTCATAATTCCTTTCTCAATCTTCTTATATCTGCAATCAACCTGTTTACATCTTCTTCGACCGTGCCATCATATTTTCCCCTGATTCTTCCCTCTTTATCGATTAATAGGAAAGCTCCGCTGTGAATAAATCCATCAGGTTCGGTTTTGTCTTCCATGGCGGTAGCGAAATAACCGGTTTGTGCAAGGTTATAGATAGAGTCTTTAACTCCGGTTACGAAATGCCACTTATCACTTTTTACCCCAAGTCTGTTTGCAAAATCGTTCAGCAATCCAACTGTGTCATATTCAGGATCAATTGAGTGCGACAACAGAAGTACGTCTGGCATGGTTTGTATTGAGTCGTACACCCTTAACATCTGCGTTTTCATGATTGGGCAAATGGTTCGGCACGAAGTGAAGAAAAAATCCGCCACGTAAATCTTATCCTTGAATGTTTCATTGGAAACAAGAATGCTGTCCTGATTTACAAATTGAAAATTAGCAATGGTATGATAGAGCGTGTCAGTTTGCTGCTTACCGTTTACTTCAGTGGTAACAACTTGTCGTTCCCCAAATATGGGAAGTGGTTTTTCTGGTTTAGTACTACAACCAATCAACCAAAGGCAATATGCAACAATTGATAATTGATAATTGATAGTTGGTAATTGTAATTTAAAAATCATGATCGTGATTGAATAGTGATAACATCTCCTTCCTTTACTTGTCCTTGGTCAACTGAAAGGAGGTTTTGACCGAAGAGAATTTTATTTTCTTTTTTTCTGTAAGTAGCCAGGGTTCGCAGTGGTTCATCTCCTTTCTCTGCCGTATCCTGATTGACGGTAGTAAGCACGCATCTGCTGCACGGTTTAACGCCTACAAAACGATTGTTACCGATTGTAAAATTTCTCCAAGTGTCTTCTTCATTGACCTCGCCACCCGTAAATACGAAATTTGGACGAAAACGATTCATCGGTAAAGGTTGAACAAGTTTCGTGTTGAGAAAATTTAAAGACTGTTCGCCAATAATTAAAAAAGGATAACCATCCGCCAAACTTAAATGTTCATCGTTCACTTTGTAATTTGGATCAACAGCTCGCGGATTTTCTTCTGGAAAATGAACCAACCTACATTGCAATCCTAATATTTCTGAAAACCAAGTGCTTGTATCTTTACTTACCTCTGAGACAACAACTGGGTCATTCCAAATAATAACATTCTCATTCTTTTCAATGTGGTTGGGATGAAGAGATATACTATGGACTATGGACCGTGGACTATAGACTATTTTCAATTCTCTCTTCACTATTTTTAATTTGAAAAGCGCCATGGCTGGTGTCGTGCGCTGAGTCATAAAAACTCCATTCTCATCCACCAGCATCCAACGCCTGTCAAATGCAAGTCCCTTCTCCATAACCATAGCGTGGGGCAGTCTTATTCCTCCCAAGGATTTGATCGGGTATATCCAAATTTCGCTTAACCTTAAGTCATGCATGAACTTTTATGCCTAAAATTTTGCTAACTTCATTGTCTTCAACACTATGGAAAACACAGCTGCCCTTTGGTATTTTGAAAGCGTGAATCTCTTCAAAATTCTTTGCCCGCACAAGGTAAAAAAGATGGGGGATAAGCATGAGTTTCTTTACTTTAAACGAGATGCTTTTATTTATTTCCCCGAAGATAAGGCCGATCATATTTATATGATCGCCAATGGAAGGGTAAAAATTGGTCATTACCTGGCCGATGGAAAAGAAGTGACAAGTTCCATACTGACCACAGGGGAAATCTTTGGAGAGCTTGCGCTGGCAGGAGAAGATACCCGCAGAGACTTTGCACAGGTAATGGATGAGAACACAACGATTTGTCCGTTGAGTATCGAAGAACTCAAACAACTTATGTATGGCGATCGCGAGTTAAGTTTTAAAATGTTGAAACTGGTAGGTTTACGGTTGATGAAGCTCGAAAGAAAACTTGAATCATTAGTCTTCAAAGATGCCCGCACGCGTGTTATTGAGTTTTTGAAAGATGCAGCTTCATGGAAAGGAAAAAAGGTGGGCTTCGAAACCATGATACCAACAAAACTTACCCATAAGGATATTGCTGCCCTCACGGGAACGTCAAGGCAAACAGTCACCACCATATTAAATGAGTTGAAGGAGAAGAATCTCATCAACTTTGATCGCAAGAAAATCCTCATCCGCGACCTGGCTCAGTTAAAATAAGGGTTAAGGTTTTAGTATTGTCATCTTCGAGACAGTTCAAGCAATAGGTTAAACCTATCTTGATCATTCGATGTTTAAGCAGATATGAAAAAAGTTGGGTTAATCGCATTGTTGACTGTTTTCTTTACCGAAACTTATTCTCAAGTCCAGGAGCTCAATTTCACTTCGGCTTTTGGAAGCTCACAAGGCTCAGTAAGTGCATTGGTGCAACACGACTGGGAACTATGGAAAAGCAAGAAGTTTGCCTTTGGAGTAGGGGCACGGTTTACTTCCTATTTCGGGGCTAATCAGTATTACATCACCGCACCGGCCGAACTTACTTCCGGAAGTACAGGGCCATTCGTAATCTTTAAAGAAAATATAGAGGAGAATATTGACACATTCTTGATAAAATCACCACAAGTAAATTCTCTAAACCTGTTGATAAACCTGCGTTATAAATTTAACGATAAGTTGATGATAGGATTTAACATTGATGCCATTGGTTTTTCTTTCGGAGGAAGCAAAAATGGTAACTACATCAACGGTGCGCAGGGAGCTATGGAGAACGCTACACCCACTGCGTTTAATATTTTGTTGATCAGCGATAATGACCGGGGAAGTTTGAATTCTGAATTGTACGGCAAGTATTACTGGAATGAAAAGTGGGGTGTAAAATTGGCTGCTCAATTTTTGTTTACAGAGTATACAACAGATACCGAAGTTCAGCAATTTCCCGAGCCCAACGACAGATTCAGAAATAAATCATTGCTCTTTGCAGTAGGGGTAACCTATAAACTTAAATAGATCATTATGAAAAAACTTTCGGTAGTGCTCATCTTGTTTGCGTTACTTTCGTGTGAGGAAGAAAACAATACGCCAACAAAACTAATTGATGATGATTTTGATCCTACTATGGCCACCAAGCTGAAAATGGGTGACTTCGTGGGAGTAGGCGGGCATAGCGTTTCAGGCATGGCGTCAACGTATGAAGAGAATGGAACAAAGGTTGTTTTATTGGAGCCATTTAACTCACAAAACGGCCCAGACCTGAAAGTTTATCTGAGCAAAGATTTGAATGCAGGCTCCTACATTAATCTGGGAGGTTTAAAATCCACAACAGGGAAACAAACCTATACCATTCCGGGAAATCCAGACCTCGATGAATATCCGTATGTATTGATCTGGTGCCAGCAGTTTTCTGTAGGATTTGGTCGGGCAGAAATTCAATAGTCCGATTGTGCAGAACCTATTTTGGAGTATTCTGTTCGCATGTGTCAGTTGTACAACAATTGCCCAAACCAAAATTGATAATTCGAAAGGCGTCACTTTTGAGATTAAAAACTTTGGATTAGTGGTGGAAGGTTCAATTGAGGGATTGAAAGGAGAAATTAAATTTGATCCACAGAATGTAGCAACCACGTTGTTCAATGTTTCGGTTGATGCGAATTCGATTGACACGGGTATTTCGTTGCGTGATAACCACCTCAGAAAAGAAGAGTACTTAGATGTGAAGAATTACCCGCAGATAAAGTTTGTATCCAAAAGTGTAGTAAAGGGGAACAGGCCCAATACCTGGATGTTGACCGGTGAATTGACGATAAAAAAGATTACAAAAGAAATTTCTTTTCCTTTCTCAGTTTCGAGACAGGACGAGTACAATAACTTTAAAGGAGAATTTAGAATAAACAGGCGGGATTTCGGAGTAGGCGGAAAAAGCATCAGCATGGCTGATGAATTACGGGTCGTATTAAATATCAAGAATTAAAACTATCAAAAGAATAATAGTGTTGAACTTAAAATTTAAAGAAATTATGAGAAAAATAATGATATTTTCAATCTGTTTTGCATTGTATTCATGCAATAACTTTGGCCAGACCACCGAAACAAAAAATACTAAAAAAGATCAAACTATGGACAAGAATCCGACAATAGCAAAGACTGAAGAAGAGTGGAAGAAGCAATTAACAGAAGAACAATACTATATTCTGCGTCAGAAAGGCACGGAGAGACCGTTTACCGGAAAGTATTATAAAACAAATGACAAAGGAGTGTATTCATGCGCGGCCTGTGGTGCTGAGTTGTTTACGTCCGATATGAAATTTGACTCAGATTGTGGCTGGCCGAGTTTTGACAGAGAAATTCTTGGAGACAAGATAAAGACAACGGTAGATAACTCACACGGCATGCTGCGCACCGAAATCACGTGCGCGAAATGTGAAGGACATCTTGGTCACCTGTTTGACGATGGCCCAACTTTTACTGGTAAGCGATATTGTGTAAATTCTGCTTCGTTAAACTTTGTTCAGGAGAAGAAATAACTGATTAGAGGCTGTCTCAAAAACTTGTGCTCTTCGCGGCCTTGTGCCGCGATCTCCATTTTGCGCTTTCAAGAATAGGATGCCGGAACAGGTCCGGCAAGGATAGCTTAAATTATTTTGGCTTTTAAGACAACTTCCTATTAATGCCTTCGGAATTT
>JANNQJ010000031.1:0-35939 GCA_031400675.1 Cyclobacteriaceae bacterium | reverse complement strand
CATCAGCTCCACAGCTTACGAAAAGCTTTTGGAATGCGGTTGATGCGCTGAACCCCGATCATGCTTTTGTGATTGCACCCATACAAAGTAGTTATCCCGTTCAGGAAAAAGTAACCGTTACCAGCCTTCCTGATTTTTTTACGCACATAGCATCGACAAGCGCCCAATGACACGTGTAAACCTGAACCTCAATTTTCAAATCTTTTAACCTTTACTTTTTCTACCTTTGTCTACCTCCATAAAAGTTGATCAAGCGTTGACATGAAACCCATCACCGACATCAGCCAATTGGATATAACAAAAAGTTATACCCATGCAGATTACCTCACCTGGGAGTTTACCGATCGGGTGGAATTGATCATGGGGAAAATTTTTAAGATGTCTCCTGCACCAACCAGCAGGCACCAATATGCAGTATCGGTCATAAACGCCACTATTTTTCAGTTTTTGAGAGGCAAGCCCTGTAAAGTTTTCCCTGCTCCTTTTGATGTTTCCTTACCGGATGCTTCTGGAGTAAGCAAAACAGTAGTTCAACCGGACATCACCGTGATTTGCGATCCAACCAAGATTACAGAACAAGGTTGCAACGGGGCACCTGACTTAGTAGTTGAAGTGATTTCTAAATCCTCTGTTAAGAAAGACCTTCATGAGAAGTACGGAATATACGAGCAAGCGGGGGTCAAAGAATATTGGATCGTCCAGCCACAGGATCGCTCTCTGATCATATTTACGCTAAATGAAAAGGGCCAGTACCAGCCCGCCAAACCCCTTACGAAAGGCGACAAAGCAACGAGCAGCGTCTTGCCCGGTTTAGAAATTGACCTCGATGAACTTTTTATCGACCTGGTCGAAGAACCTGAAGAAGGCTATCATCAGGGTGCGAAAAGGATTTGAAATTCTAGTAGTCTTTCAACTTTGGGCTTACAACTTTATTACTTAACGCTTTTTGAACCTTGAATTTTGAACCCCTCCTTAAAATTTATACGATTTCAAATCTTCAATCCCTTTACCCACCTCATCGCGAGCACCCGCCAATTATTACACCTCTAAGCCTGCCCGTCCGAAAGTCACTGTAGGCGGGCGATCCCCCTTCGAAGCAGAAGCCTCCTAAACGCTTAGGCGATTCAATTTTTCAATCTTCAAATTTTCAAATCTTCAAATCTCTTACCCCAGCTTACTTTCCCTTAATTCTCAGCATTTACTGTATATTCCTATATTTGTACCCTGATTTTTAGCAGAAAACCCTGATGACCCGAACCCTTTGGCTGGCGGCCGGTGCCGCAATTTTTTTGAGCTCCTGCGTGACGAATAAAAAGTACGTGTACCTGCAAAAGGAGGATGTAAATGTGAAGGATTTACCAAAGGATACAATTATTCGATCCTACGACCTTCATAAGTATGAATACCGGATTCAGCCGGAAGATAATATCTCCGTCCGGTTTGAGAGTCTTACGCCCCAAGAGTATGATATTTTCAATAGGAACATGCAACAGCAGCAAGGCCAGCAACTTAATCAAGGGAATGCGATTCTGATTGGTGAACTGGTCGATCCACTGGGTGAAATTACCTATCCGGTGGTGGGTAAAGTGAAAGTGTCAGGTCTAACCATTTATGAAGCGCAGACCAGACTTCAGCAACTGGCCGATCAATACCTGGAATCACCCGTGGTTAAAGTTCGCTTGATCAACTTCAGGTTTACCGTGTTAGGGGAGGCAAGGCGCGAAGGAACTGTCATTCTTGGAAATAACAGAGTGAACTATATTGAGGCAATTGGGTTGGCAGGTGGCTTGACCGATCTGGCGGACAAAAGAAATCTTAAACTGATCCGTCAGATCGATGGCAAAGCTCAAGTGCGTTATTTGAACCTCCTAGATGAAAATTTCATTAACTCAGGGGAGTATTTTGTCCACCAAAATGACATTCTCATAGTACCTGCTCTTCGTCAGCGCCCTTACCAAACTTACTTCGGCAAGAATTTGTCGCTTATTATATCTTCGCTTTCATTGCTGTTGATAACGATCACACTCATTAATTCTTCCAAGTAGAATGTCAGAATCTTTTTTTGATCAGGAAGCAAAACGTCATCCCGCTGGGTTTACACTGGATGTTAAACGGGTGTTGGCGCGCGCGATCCGTTTTTGGTATGTAATCGTTTTATCGCTGGTGGGTTGTGTCACCATTGCATTTTACCAAACCCGCTACAGCGAAAGAGTATATCCGGTCTCGGCATCCATTGTAATTAGAGAAACACAGGAAACGGGAGGAGCTGAATTGTTATTTAAGAATTCATTAATAGATCCATACCGGAATTATTTGAATGAACCCTACATTATTAAGTCATATCCGCTGGTTGAAAAAGTAATCCGGGATCTCAATTTTGATGTCGCATTTTATCGAGAGGGTTACTTTATGACGACAGAAGCGTACAGTTACATGCCAGTTAAAGCCCGATGGTGTAATTCGCAGGCGGGTAAGACAGGGAAATTAATATTTAAACTTAAAAATGAGGATCAGTACTCCCTTCAGGACTTTAACGAGAAGTTGCTACCCGAAAGGCTTTTCACATTTGGTGATTCAATTGAATTCAATGGACTTTCCCTTTGCATTACCAAGTTACCTGACCGTAGTATCAAGACCTTTCTCGAAGTGCCTTTTTTACTCACGATTCTGAATGCACATGAGATGGCGGGCACCTATATTTCTAGATTAAATGTAGAATGGGCAGAAGAAGGTTCGGGAGTAATCAATTTGAGTATCAGTGGAACAAATCCAGCAAAGGAAATTGATTTTTTGAGCGGTTTAATAGCCTCATATGGCCAAATGGACCTCGATAAAAAAAATGAAACCGCCCAGCGAACCATTGCCTTTATCCGAGCTCAATTGTTAGGCATTAAAGACTCCCTTCGAACCGTTGAATTTCAACTGCAACGCTTTGGCAATAGCAGTCGAATCAAAGATATGAGTGCAGATGCGCAACGCCTGTTTGCAAAAGTGGAGGTGCTGGAGTTACAGCAATCCGAATTGTTGATTCATAAGAACTATTACGAATACCTGGACGAGTATCTTGGAAAAAAAGAGGTAAATCTGGATCAGGTAATTCTTCCTTCCTCCGTAGGATTAACAGATCCGGTGATAACCATGCTACTATCAAGAATAATTGATTTACAGTTGGAAATGAAACTTTACCTAAGTACGGAGAAGGTGGGCAACCCGCTGGTGACGGCAAAGATGGAGCAGCTACAGGCAATAAAGCGAGATGTGAAAGAGGCCTTGAAAACACTTAGATCTACGGATAAGATAAAGGCGGATTTCTTAACCAAACAATTTCAGGCTATTGAAAAGCAATTGGCGTTATTACCTGCTTCAGAGCGCCAACTGATCGCTGTGCAGCGCAATTATTCCTTGTTGGAAAATTTATATGTATTTCTGATGCAGAAACTCTCGGAGGCAAGTATTTCCGAGGCATCCAACACGTCTGATATTATTCCTGTTAACCCCCCCATGCAAGGGGTAATCATTTCACCCAAACCGATGCAAAATTATTTATTAGGTGCTCTGATTGGGCTGTTAATCCCCACTATTATTTTTATTTTATTTGAACTCATCAACAATAAAGTTCAATCCAAAGAAGATATTGATAAAGTGACCTCCATTCCATTCATTGGTGGGGTAGGCCATAATGCCACTGCAGGCAACCTGACCGTAAAAGAAAAGCCCAAGTCGGGGCTGGCCGAGTCCTTTCGTGCCTTGCGTTCCAATTTAAATTTCTTCACCGGCAATCAGACCAAAAAGGTTTTTATGGTGAGTAGTAGTATCAGTGGCGAAGGCAAAACATTCACCACCATTAACCTGGCTACGGTATTTGCTATGTCTGGTAAGAAAACCTTGATTGTGGGTGCGGATATGAGACGCCCGAAAATTTTTCAGGACTTTGGTAGAAGTAACGATCAGGGGCTGAGTACATATCTTTCAGGAATATCCACATTTGAACAGGTTATTCAAACTACGGATATCGATAATTTATTTCTCGTAAGTGGTGGACCGGTGCCGCCAAATCCTTCTGAATTATTATTGACCAACAAGTTTGAAGGCTTTATAAAGCAAGCATTAGAGGTTTATGATTTTGTGTTGATTGATACACCTCCGTTAGCCTTGGTAACAGATGCGTTTGTTATGTCGAAATTTGTTGATCATACCGTATTTGTTATGCGCCAGAATTATTCGCCAAAAGAATTTGTACATAGTATTGATGAATATTATCAATCCGGAAAAATTAAGAATATGAGTATCCTGTTAAATGATATTTATAAGTCCGGCTTGGGTTATGGCTATGGCAAAACCAATGCCTATCATTATGGTTATTCATATGGTTATGGAGGTAGAAAGAGAGACGGGCAAGGATATTATGATGAATGAGCGATGCAAAGACAGCTAACTATCATTCGTGCTACAAGTGGTTGGAGAGCGATAAACATTAAAGAACTTATTCATTACAAAGACCTGTTGTGGTTTTTAACGGTACGTGGCATTAAAGCAAAATACGCACAATCCGTACTGGGGATAAGCTGGGCCGTAATTCAGCCACTTTTTTCTACGTTAGTGCTTACAATCATTTTTGGAAATCTGGCCAAGATCAACTCTAATGGTGCGCCCTATTTTCTGTTCAGCTTTGTAGCATTGGTACCCTGGACTTTTTTTGCCAATACACTTACCGACTCGGCCAGCAGTTTAATTGCAAACGCGGCAATGATTAATAAAGTATACTTTCCACGCCTTGTATTGCCGCTTTCTTCCATATTTTCGAAAGGAGTTGATTTCATTATCGGGTTTATTCTTTTAGTAATTTTTCTTATCTGGTATCAGGTAATGCCTTCCTGGGAGATTGTACTATTACCCTGGTTAATTGGAGTTTTATTAATGACTTCGTTGGGCATTGGCATGATCCTGTCGGCTATGGCCGTTCAGTACCGCGATGTGAAACATGCTATGACCTTTGCTGTGCAGCTACTGATGTATGCGGCCCCGGTGGTGTACCCAACCACCAATGTACCCACGGGGTATCAGTTGGTGTATTCCGTGAATCCAATGGTTGGAGTTATTGAGGGTTTCCGTTCCATCTTTTTGCATACCATTCCTTTCCCGTATGCCTGGATGCTCATGGGTACAGGAGTTTCGGTAATGCTATTTGTGTTTAGTTTGTTTTATTTTCGAAGAATGGAGCGCGTTTTTGCAGACGTGGCGTAATATATGGCAGAACCTGTAATTCGTGTTCAGCAGCTTGGAAAAAAATACCGCATCGGCAAAGCAGAGAAAAAAGCGGATACTTTCGCTGGTGCTATTTTGAGTGCTTTGAAAAGCCCTTTGACCAACCTGAAACAGATTCGGAATTTATCTAAACTTGATGTGGACGATGATTCCATCTTTTGGGCCTTACGCGATGTTTCGTTTGAAATACAGGAAGGTGAAGTGCTGGGTATTATTGGCCATAACGGGGCCGGTAAAAGCACCTTGCTAAAAATTCTATCCCAAATTACTGAACCGAGCACAGGAGAAGTAAAAATACGTGGACGGGTGGCTGCATTGTTGGAAGTAGGTACCGGCTTCCATCCAGAACTCACAGGGCGTGAAAACATCTACATGAATGGCACCATCCTCGGGATGACGAAGAAAGAAATTAATCGCAAGCTTGATGAGATCGTGGACTTTAGTGGAGTTGAAAAATATTTAGACACTCCCGTGAAATTTTATTCGTCTGGTATGCGGGTGCGCCTCGGATTTGCGGTGGCCGCCCATCTTGAACCCGAAATCCTGATAATAGACGAAGTACTTTCCGTAGGAGATGCTGAGTTTCAGAAAAAATGTTTGGGTAAAATGGAAGACGTATCTAAAGCCGGAAGAACAGTAATCTTTGTTAGCCATAACATGACAGCTGTGCAAAACTTATGTCACAAAGGAATTGTACTTAAAAAAGGTGTGGTGAAATATACAGGGCCCATTGCAGATGCAGTTAGTGCATATCTTGGTGAGTACTCTTTTCAACAAATGGAATTGATCGCAAATGGTGAGCCTGTATACGAAAATGATAAGATACGATTCCTTTCGGCTAGGATATTAAATCAAAAAGCATTTGAAACATGTGATGATATTCTTTTTGAATTTCAATTCGAGTACAAAGGAATAGATTCACCAATATTAGATGTCACCTATCATTTGTATGATGAATTGAACACATTGGTGTTTGTGGCATCCTCCGGGTTTGAACACAATGAAAGAGCAGGTAAAAACAGACTGGTGTTTCAATCTACTGTTCCAGGAAATTTATTGCAAGAGGGTAACTATAAAATAGCCAGATTACTTTTTATTCAAGATAAAGGTTATGTTTTATTAAGCATAAATGATGCACTTATATTTGATGTACTACCAGCCAGCAATGGTAGTTTAGGATGGATGGGAAAGAAAGAAGGAGTAGTTAAACCGAAACTTAATTGGACAGTTGTTAAATGATTCCCGTAACAAAACCCTTTTTACCACCTCGTGAAGAATTCGATCAATATATTGATGGGATATGGCAACGAAATTGGTTGACCAATAATGGTCCATTGGTGAATAAATTTGAACTTTTGCTCAAAGATTATTTGGGCGTTCCTCATTTACTTTACCTCAATAATGGAACTATTGCTTTGCAGATAGCGATCAAGGCATTGGAACTAAAGGGCGAAATAATTACCACTCCCTTTAGCTACGTAGCTACTACTTCCTCAATTGTTTGGGAAGGATGTAAGCCTATATTCGTAGATATTGATAAGGAATCTTTAAATATAGACTCTAATATTATTGAAGCTTCAATAACCGAACATACTTGTGCGATTTTAGCAACCCATGTTTTTGGCAATCCGTGCAACATTGATGGTATTGAAAAGATTGCAAGCAAATATAAAATTCCGGTTATATACGATGCAGCACATTGCTTTGGTACGAAGTACAAGGGGCAATCGGTATTTAACTTTGGCACCATTAGCACTACCAGTTTTCACGCTACTAAATTATTCCATACGGTAGAGGGAGGGGCTGTTTTTACACAGGATGATGAATTGTTGAAGAAGATGGCTTTCATGCGAAATTTTGGGCACAATGGCCCGGAAGAGTTTGCGGAAGTTGGAATTAATGGCAAGAACTCAGAGTTTCATGCGGCCATGGGATTAGCCAATATAAAATATATTTCCACGATTCTGGAATCGCGCAGAACACAAAGTGCCCGCTACGATTATTGGCTGGATAGTGCACATTGGCAGCGCGTTGCCATTTACCCAGATACAGAATTCAATTTTTCTTATTATCCTCTTATCCTTGAGAATGAAGCATTAACGCTAAAAGTGATTAGGGAATTAGAAGGGAACGGGATATCTCCACGGAGGTATTTTTTCCCAAGTCTAAATACCATTTCTCTATATGGCGCAGGTGTTTTGCCAGTTAGTGAATCAATAACTAGACGAATAATTTGCTTGCCACTTTACTATTCTTTGGCGATTGAGGAAATAGATTTTATCTGCAGGCTAATACTAAGAGCATTAAATAACGTGGTTAAAAGATAATTGAACATCCAATGCAAATCAAAATCACATGAGTAATTCTTTTCTTATTTCAATTGTAATCCCTGTTTACAATGAAAGTGAAAGTATTTTACAGTTGATAACAAAACTTGAGGAAGAACTTTCGATATACCCAAATTATCAAGTGATTTTTGTGGATGACGGCTGTACGGATAATACACTAGAACTTATTAGAGTGCAAAATAAAAAAAATCCAAACTTCAATTTCATATCACTTTCAAGGAATTTTGGTCACCAACATGCATTGAAAGCAGGCTTGGATTATGCTAACGGTGATTGTGTCATATCAATGGATGGGGACATGCAGCACCCTATAAAGCTTGTGCATGAAATGATAAACTTGTGGCTGAAGGGGAATCATGTTGTATATACAATAAGAAAGGATGATGAGAATATATCATTCTTTAAAAAAAATACAGCTGCGTTATTTTATTCTTTGATTAATAGGATTTCTGACGTAAAGATAATGAAAGGAACTGCTGATTTCAGGCTTATTGATAAAAAAGTACTGGAAATTATTACTTCAATGAACGAAGCTCACCTTTTTTTAAGAGGGATTGTTCCTTGGGTTGGCTTTCAACAAATTGGATTGGAGTATAAGGCAAATGAGCGTTTTGCAGGAACGAGTAAGTACACTTTAATTAAAATGATCAAGTTTGCCGCCACCGGAATAACATCATTTAGTATTAAACCTTTGCAGATTGCAACTGGCTTGGGTTTTATGATTTCTTTCTTGACTTTTATTTATGGTATTTATGCAACGGTTGTAAGTTTAATTACCAACACTGTGGTTTCAGGGTGGACATCATTGATTGTTAGCGTTTTATTTATCGGTGGGGTACAATTAATATTTATTGGTATCATTGGTGAATATATTGGCAAAATCTTTATTCAGGTAAAGAACAGACCGAACTACATTATTAAGGAAACTACGATTACAAAATCGTGATCTACACTACCTAATTGTAATTTGGTTGTATATTTGCTAAAGCATGACTAGTTTCAAATCTCGCAATAGAAACCTTCCGCTTTTACTTTTTTCTTGGTCTTTATTCTTTTTAATAACATTTATTATTGTCATTTCCTTGGATAAGGGATTTGATTTTACTGATGAAGGCTATTTTTTATTGGACTATAAGTATGTGAATATTTATCGTGGTGGAGTTCATAATTATCACCTGATCATTACAAAACTTACTGATTGGCTCAATCCTAATATTTTAGGCTATCGATGGCTGTCCCTCCTCCTCACAATATTATCGTCATTTATTTTATCTGTTGGGTTACATAGGTGGCTCAACGCCAACTATTCGAATAAAACTCCCTATAAGACATTTAGCTTTGTTTTTAGTTTTATTTCAATAGGTAATTTCCTTTTTTATTTTGCTGGATTCCAAACATTACATAATAACACGCTAACTAATTTCTTTATTCAATCAGCAACTGGATTTGTTTTGTACTTGATTTCATCTGCCCCAGATGAACTTATGAAATCAAAATTGAACTGGTTGTTAATATGGGTAATAGGAGTCATCAGCGGGTTTTTATTTTTTGTGAAATTCCCGACTTCCATTATGCTGTTCTTATTTATTATGGTGGTTTTTCTTACATATTTAAGAAAGCAACCCTATAAACACTTACTTTTTTTTATTTTATTTCTTGTTAGTGGTACGTTAATCGGCATTGCTTTTTATTTCTTCTTTATTCAAGACTATTCTGAATGGGTAGTAAATTTTGAAGATGCGTATTTTATGCTTTCAGATCATTCCCCCACAAGACTGCTGACGAAATATCTTAAAAGCGTAATGGGATTGATAAAGTTCAGCTTTCTTTTTTTTTCTTGGCTAATTATTATTCCTATATTCATAGTGATTAGAAATCATTTTGTGCCGGCTCTTAGTCTCAAAAAGATTCAATACGTTACAGTTATTTGCTTAAGTTTATTTGTTGTTCTATTTGCATACGAAATTATTTATTTTAAGTTTTATAGATCCGTTTTTGCTACATATAGACCAATTAATGCATACTTCTATATCATTGTTATCTCCTTTCAGGTCATTTTATTACTTGCATTCATTTGGCGAACCAGTGATTTGACAAGTAAAGTCTTGAAATTATTCTATAATAAGATTCTTATTATAGCACTATTATTCATAATACCTTTTCTTGGATCTTTTGGTACAGCTAACTCATTGTTTTTAAATGTTCTAATTCACCTTGCGCCTTGGTTTTCGATTATTATAATTTTAACGATTGAGTTAGCTGATTATATAAAAAATCGACTTATTCAATCCGTATTTATTATAATCCCGGCACTTGTAACCACATCACAAATAATTGATGGAAATATCTATACGCCATATTATTCAACATTTAGAAACCTGAATCATTCAACTTATTTTGATCAGACTCAAACCATGCATGAATTTCCACTTTTATCAGGAATTTATATTAATGAAAAGAGTAGAATATTTCTTTTGGAATTAAAAAAATTATTGGATGATAATAATTTTGTAAGTGGATATCCAATATTTGGATTCCACATACCAGGAGTAGTGTATGCTTTAGGCGGTATTTCGCCTGGAATGCCTTACTATTTCAATATGATAACAAGGGATTGTCGAGCGATGAAACGTTTCGAGTTACGTAATAATCCACCTATAATAATGCTAACAGAAGATAATCCGATTAATGAAGAGCTACTCACCTGTATGAAAGAAAAAGGTATAATTTACCCTGAAAATTATCAATTGAAGGGTGAGGTCTATTTTCCAAATGTAGGAGCAATGCTTAGAGTATATTTTCCTAAAAAGTAAATGAATGCTTTGCTACAAAAGAAACCTCACTAGTATGATTTTTATTGTATAACTTCTAGTGAAAGACATTAACATGAAAAGGAGTCAGATTTCCAAAATGTATTTCTACGAATCATTTGCAAATGATTTTGATTCAAGGATGAATATGTACGATACTAATAAGAGACTTGAAACTATATACAAGGAGTTATTAAAGGAAGATATAACGGGCAGAAAACTTTTGGATGCTGGATGTGGCACTGGATGGTTTAGTAAGGCAGCTGTCGACAGAGGGGCAGTTGTCACTTCGATGGACCTCGGGGAAAACTTGCTTTCTAAAGTTGCTCTAAAATGTCAAAGCGAAAGAATTGTAGGTTCTATACTTGAAATTCCGTATGCTGATTGTACGTTTGATATAGTTGTATCAAGTGAAGTTATCGAACATGTGCCAAATCCCTTTAAGGCTTTGTCTGAGCTTTACAGGGTACTAAAGCCAGGAGGAATTTTAGTCGTAACCACACCAAACAAAATATGGTATTTTGCTATATGGTTAGCAAATTTATTCAAGTTAAGGCCTTACCAAGGCTTGG
Organism: Cyclobacteriaceae bacterium; assembly: GCA_031400675.1. GTDB lineage: Bacteria > Bacteroidota > Bacteroidia > Cytophagales > Cyclobacteriaceae > UBA2336. The sequence continues at coordinate 24,944 of JANNQJ010000031.1, read as the reverse complement.
AAAACTGGACTGGCTGGATGGAGATGAATTATAATTTGAAGAAACTCGGCTTCACTGAAATCGATATGAGAGGCATTCATCTTTTTCCATTCATAGCGAAGATATTTTACCCTGTTCTTGATTTCTTTCATAAATATAATGATTCACTGGGCCCGGTAATGTTGAATATTGCCGTGAAGGCAAGAAGACCTAATTCCTAATTCGTGAGTAACATTAGAAAAATCCTTGTAACCTGTCCGTTATGCAATTCAAAAGAAACTAGTCAACGTTTCACAAAAGAAGGTATTAATTATTATCAATGTAAATCCTGCTTTTTTGTGTTCTCAAAACCTCATATGAATGTTAATTTTCAAGATAAAATTGAAGGTTTCGAGGAAGCTTACATAAATTATTTTGATCCTAGCGCGTCAGATAATAAGAATCATAATCTTTTATTCAATTGGATGACTGGAATAATTGATTTGGAAAATAAGCGCATGCTGGATGTTGGATGTGGAAGCGGTAAATTTGTATTTTATTTGGCAAATAAAGGTCTAGATATTACCGGCTTGGAACCGTCCAAGCCGCTTTTTGAAAAGTATTTAAAAGACAAGAAGCATTTTTATAATTACACTCTAGAAGAGTTTATTAAATTAAGGTCAGGGAAGTATGATGTTATAACTTTATTTGATGTTCTTGAGCATGTTGATTATCCTGCACAACTTATTCGGGAAATTTCAACATTGCAACAAGTAAATAGTTACCTGTTAGTTGAAATACCATTGTATGGTAGTTTTCCATCGGTAATCATGGGAAAGAGATGGCATTTTTATAATAAGTACCATCTTTCTTATTTTGGAAGAAAGCGCCTCACAAAATTTTTTAAGGATAACGGTTACCAGTTAGTTAAATCAAGATTACGAGGAAAATATTTTAATATTGATTACCTATTTAATTATATGAATTATTTTATGGGTGTGAAAAGAAATTTTAACTCCCTTTCTTTCCTTTATGGGAAGAGCGTTTATATAAATCCATTGGATATCTATATTGCTTGTTTTAAGAAAGTTAGTAATTGAATATTGTCTTTGGCACCCCTTGCTAAAATCCGATGAAACTCGCCATCATGCAGCCTTATTTCTTGCCCTATATTGGGTATTTTCAGTTGATTAACGTTGTTGATAAATTTGTTATTTATGATAATATTCAGTTTGTGAAGAAAGGCTGGATAAACAGAAATAGAATATTGGTTAATGGGAAAGATGAGTTTATTTCGCTCCCATTAAAAAAAGACTCTGATTTTTTGGACATCAATAGAAGATTCTTAGCTGACACTTTTGAAAATGACAGAGACAAGATTCTTAGAAGAATAAAAGAGTCATATAGGAAAGCTCCCTACTTTGAAAAAGTGTTCCCATTTATTGAGAATGTATTGGCGTATAAGAATAAAAATTTATTCTCGTATGTATTCAATTCCGTTAAGGAAATAAGCGGGTACCTCGGTATGAATACCGAGTTTATAGTCTCGTCAAGTGTGACTATAGATCATTCCTTAAAATCGGAACAGAAGATTTTGGCCATAACCAAAGAAATGAATGCAAAAGTTTATATTAATCCAGTAGGAGGCCTTGAATTATATTCGAGAGAAAACTTCAGTTCTTCCGGAATAGATTTGAAATTCATTCAATCAAACGGCAATTCGTACAAGCAGTTTGATAATGAATTTGTACCCTGGCTTTCAATTCTTGATGTGATGATGTTTAATTCTAAGAAAGAGATCAGTCACTATTTATCTTCAACCTATACCTTGAATTAGTATCAATATTCCAAAATATAAATTGAGCAATGTTTAAATGGAAGAAAATGGGAAAGGTATTTGACCCCATGAAGGTTGAGGGCAAGCCATGGTTAAAAGAATTTGCTCAAGCACCTGCAACATTAGTATTCGATGATTTTGTTAGAATATACTTTGCTTGCCGCCCTCCACGAGATCCTAAAACAGGGCAATACGTTAGTCACACTGCTTATGTTGATGTAAAGAAAAACAGCTTTTTGGATGTTATTGAATTTAGCGAAAAACCAATTTTCGAGTTAGGTGCACCAGGCACGTTTGATGAATTTGGAACATATCCAACATCAATGCTAAGACACAATGGGGAATTGGTTGCGTATTTTGGTGGATGGACAAGATGCAGTTCTGTTGCGTTTACAGTTGGCATTGGAAAAGCGTACAGCCATGATAATGGAAGAACCTTTCAAAAAGTTGGTAAAGGTGGTCCAGTAATTCCTTACACCCCCGATGAACCCTTTATTCTTAGTGGTCCAAAAATCCGCAGATTTAACAATATGTGGTATCTGTTCTATATAGCAGGAAAGAAATGGATATTGGATAATGGCGTTCCGGAACCAGTTTACAGAATAAGATTAGCTACATCTCCTGACGGAATTAATTGGACAAAAGTTGGCAAAGACCTTATTGAAACCAAAATAGAAGCAGATGAAGCACAGGCAAGCCCTGATGTTATTTTCTGGAATGGGAAGTATCATATGTTTTTCTGCTATAGGTATAGTACTAATTATAGGGGAAATAAACGTGGGTATAGAATCGGTTACGCTTACTCTGATGATTTAATTAACTGGAAAAGAGATGATGCTAGAGCTGGTATTGATATTTCCAGCGAAGGTGATTTTGACAACGAGTCTATAGCTTATCCTCATGTTTTTGAATTAGATGGGGATTTGCATATGCTTTATCTTGGAAATCAGGTTGGGCGATTTGGTTTTGGATGGGCGAAGTTAGAAAACTATCAATTTTAAAAAGAGCGGTTTTATGAAATGGAAAAAGTTGGGAAAAATATTTGACCCTACACACCATAAACTATCTAATGATTGTAAGGACTTTGCGCAATCTCCACAAGTGCTTGAATTTGATGATTTTGTTAGAATTTATTTTTCTACAAGGCAACGAGATGCATCCGGAAAATTTATAAGCCATATTTCTTTTGTAGAAATGGACAAAGAATTTAAGACCATTGAAAAAGTATCCGATCATACTATTATAACAATGGGTGCTTTGGGATGCTACGATGAGCATGGGATATTTCCTTTTAATGTTTTAAGAGATGGAAACAAAGTGCTTGGGTTTATTGGTGGTTGGAGCAGAAGAGTAAGTGTTGATATTGAAACTTCAATTGGACTATCTATAAGTAATGACGATGGTTTAACTTTCAAACGAATTGGTGACGGCCCGATTTTATCTTCGACTTTAGATGAGCCTTTTTTGGTTGGGGATCCGTTTGTGATGAAATTGAAGGGTACATTTCACATGTGGTATATCTATGGCACACGCTGGATCCAAAACCCAATAAAAGATGTGAAAGAAAGAGTGTATAAAATTGGTCATTCAACTTCATTGGATGCTGTAAATTGGATCAAAACAAACCGACAGATAATTGATGATAAGTTAAATGAAAATGAGTGCCAGGCGTTACCAAGTGTTATTTTCCATGGCATTAGATACCATATGGTATTTTGTTATAGGCAAGCTATTGGCTTTAGAGAAAACAGTAAAGAGGCTTACAGAATTGGATACGCTTATTCTGAAGATGGATTAAATTGGACAAGAGATGATGAAAATGTAGGGATTGATACAACGCCTGGAGATTGGGATTCGGACATGATGTGTTACCCACATCTTTGTAGATGCAATGGCAAAATTTATTTGTTGTACAATGGTAATGAGTTTGGTAAATACGGTTTTGGCCTGGCAGTCTTAGAAGAGTAATAGTGAAAATAGTATATACCCTTAATAAAGCTGAACTTGAAAGAATAGCGGAGCACCTCACGCGATGCAACTCGCATTTTATTCCGACTCTTTCATCAAAAGTAAATATTATGGAGTATGCTCAGAAGGTATGTTTGCATGCGGTACGGTTTGAAGCATGGAAGGGAGACCAGTTAGTCGGATTGGTAGCAGTATATATGAATGATGAGGGAAAAGAAAAAGCCTTTGTTACTAACGTAAGTGTTGTACATGAGTATGTTGGCAGGGGTATTGCCTCACTGCTGATTGAGCAAGCCATGTTAGAGGCAAAGCAACAAAAGCTTAAGAAAATAATACTCGAGGTCTCAGCCAATAATCCTGCAGCGGTAAGTTTGTATAGAAAAATGAATTTTGTTGTTGATAAACAGGATGAAAGTAGCACACTTACAATGTCAAAATATTTGTAATGGATACGTATTTTTGTTGGTCTAAAATTGAATAAAAGATGACAAGGGATTACAATAAGGAGATGAAGGACACCAACGATCATAAGTATGCGTATAGTTTTGATTTTGATGTGATGCATCCGTTCATGTTGAAATCATTTATTCCCTTTTTCAAAGAAGGTAATTTACTTGAATTAGGAAGCTTTAAGGGAGATTTCACCAGGCGGATTCTCCCTCATTTCAAAGACATTACCTGTGTAGAGGCATCTGATGAAGCGTTAGCTCAGGCAAAAGCAGAATTCGGCAATCAGGTGAAGTTTGTTCATGCATTGTTTGAGGAAGCTAGTCTGCCAGCACGCTATGACAACATTGTGCTTACTCATGTTCTCGAACACCTGGATGACCCAATCGGAGTCATGAAAAGAATCAATGACGAATGGTTGACAGATACAGGACGGTTTTTTCTCGTTTGCCCCAATGCAAATGCTCCATCCAGACAGATTGCTGTTAAGATGGGACTTATAAGTCATAACAGTGCTATTACGCCAGCAGAGAAGGAGCACGGACACAGGATCACTTATACATTAGATACACTGGAAAGAGATGCGAAAGCTGCGGGACTTAAAGTAGTTTATCGGTCCGGAATATTTTTCAAAGCGTTAGCAAACTTCCAATGGGATAGACTTCTCAATACAGATATTATTTCAAAAGAGTATTTGGAAGGGTGTTACCAACTTGGTCAGGTATATCCTGATCTCTGTTCAAGCATTTTTTTAATGTGTGAAAAAAGGTAAGTAGGATTATATGAATGAACCATTGGTTTCAGTATGTCTGATTACATACAATCATATACGATATATACGACAGGCAATTGACAGCGTAATCGCTCAGAGACTAAATGTTAAATGGGAAATTATCGTTGCTGATGACTGCTCAACAGATGGCACATCAGAAATATTGAAGGAGTATAATGCTCGTCATCCGAATTTAATTAGGTTAGTGCTTCAGAATCCAAATGTTGGCCCAGCAAGAAATTTTATCGATTTAATTGCTAGTGCAAGAGGAAAATATATTGCTTATATGGAATGTGACGATTATTGGATTGACGACTTTAAATTACAAAGCCAATTTGATTTCATGGAAGCAAACCCTGATTATGCAATAAGCTTTACTAATGCTTATGAGATATTGAATAATGAATTGTCTACAAGAAAAGCAATGAAGGATCTAGGTATCCCAAGCAGAACCATAGCCCAAGACGAGTTGTTGCAGTACAATTGTATTTTGTCGTTGACTTCATTCTTTATAAATAATAAGCTGACTTTACCTGTCTGGTGGTCTTCAAATCTTAAATTAGGTGATTGGGCCTTTCATATCTTGAACTCCTATTCAGGGAAAATATATTATTCTAACAAAGTGACGGCCTGCTATAGAATGCACTTTCAAGGTGCATTCTCAATGCGTGATCCAAAAATTAAGGCAATAGATTATATTGAATCGGGTGAAATTATAAGGAAAAGCATTAAGCAAGAGTACAACCAAGTAATGATAAAAGGCCAGGCATCGCGAGTAAAAGCCTTGTTACGAATATCGATTGATGAAAGCGATCGTGGGTTGTATTTTAAAAACTTTAAAAAATATATTCACTTGCTTACATTCAAAGACATTACAAAGTATTTTATAAAAGGGTTGTTAATGAAATGAACTTACTGATCAAACTTCTTAGTCTTATCCAAGCAAAAATGGATGAACAGAATTTAATGAAGATATTAAATAGTTCTCCTCATTTTCAAATAGCTGCTGATCTCCGCATCGGTAAGTACCGGAGATTAAACTTATCAGTACACGACTCCAAGATATTAATTGAAGAAAAAGTGGTGTTTCGCGAATTTTGCAATATTTTGGTTTATCCTAAAGCACATTTAATTATAAGAAGCAATGTTTTTTTTAATAACTATTGCTCCATCAATTGTTTGGAAAAGATTGAGATTGGAGAAAATACTCTTTTTGGCGAATGTGTAAAACTTTACGATCATGACCATTTATATAGCCGCGAGCCTAAGATTAAAGTACATAGTGATAAGTTTACCACTGCCCCTATATACATTGGGAAGGATTGTTGGATTGGTAGTAATGTTACCATTTTGAAAGACGTTACCATTGGCGACAATGTTATCATTGGTGCAAATAATTTGATTCGAAAATCTGTCCCACCTAATACTGTTGTTAAAGCTAAAGTAGAGTATGTTTGATTTTGGCTGTGTCTAATTTTGAAAATTTAGCAATCTAATTCGTTATGAAGAAAATCTTATTTATTACCACTAATAGATTAGTGACATGGGGCGGGAGTGAAATTTTATGGATTGAAACGGCAAAGCTGTTTCTTCAGGAAGGTTATGATGTAGGTTTTGCTATGCTTAAACCCAAGCATATTCACCCAAAAATTCAAGCATTGATTCAGGTCGGAGCCAGACCTTTTTTTACAGTAGAATGGAAGTTTCCTTTCGATTTTTTCAGAAAAAGAATAAAGAAATATTTCACCTATCAGCAAGAGTTTGATTCGTTTAAACCGGATATGGCCATTATAACCATTGGTAATCATGCCAAAACAAACTCACGGCCTTCGTTGTGTACTTCAAGAGGTATTCCGTATTGTCTGATTTTCCAACAAGTTGCTGAGCTTTTTATAATAAAGGATCATGCTTATCGAAATGAAGTTTTAGCAGCTAAAAGACTTTTCTTTGTTTCAAATCAAAACAAACAGATTCTTTCACGGTTACTTTGCAGTGATCTGGATAATAGTAAAGTTATTTTTAATGCCTTCCAGGTACCCTTGAGCACAGCATTTAGCTGGCCGGAGTTGGATGAATATTCGCTCGCCCTAGTTTCGCGAATCGAAACACTGCATAAAGGCATTGACATTTTATTTGAAGCATTAAATCATGATAAGTGGCGAAGTCGCAAAATTAAAATTAATATTTACGGTGAAGGACCGAGTAAAGAATACCTCACACAACTGAAGGAATATTTTAATCTCAATATGATTGAGTTTAAAGGTCATGTAAACAACGTATCTGACATCTGGAAAAATAATCACGGTTTCGTTTTAGCATCCCGACAGGAAGGTATGTCGCTTGCGCTGATAGAGGCAATGATGTGTGGCAGAGTGCCCATTGTTACAGACGTTGGTGGAGCTGCAGAGATTATACAAGACAATGTGAATGGATTTATTGCCTTAGCCACGCATCCTAAACTTCTGGATGATGCTTTGGAGAGAGCTTGGGAGCAACGTGAGCGATGGAATGATATTGGATTGCATGCCTATAATCACATTCGTTCTTTAATTCGGGAAGAGCCTTCCAAAACATTGATGAAAGAGATTCTAAAGCTTCAGGAAACTATAAAATAGATGTGCGGTATAGCAGGTATATGTTGGTTCAATAATATTCACTCAGGTGATATTGAACTGATCAAACAGTTTAATTCAACGATGGTCAGGAGAGGTCCCGATGCGGATGGCGTATGGACTGATAGCAGCAACGTAGTTTTAGGTTTCAGACGATTGGCCATTCAGGATTTGAACCCGCGCTCAAATCAACCCATGCTTACAGACGATGCACAGCATGCATTGGTGTATAATGGTGAACTTTATAACGCCTCTGTGCTGCGCGCTGAACTGTCTCATCGCGTCAACTTCAAAACAACATCCGATACAGAAGTATTACTCTTTGCGCTGGTACATTATGGTATTGATCAAGTACTGGCACGCATCGATGGTATTTTTGCTTTTGCCTATTACAATGTTCAAAAAAAAGAGCTCATCCTTGCGCGCGATCGTCCGGGAACAAAACCTTTGTATTATGGAGTAGCAAACAACCGCCTTGTCTTTTCATCGCAATATGATCATATATCAGCAGACCCCATTGTGGGAAAAAAACCTATTGACCATCAGGCTCTTGTACACTATATTGATTTGGGTTATGTACCCGAAGGTGAAGGTATTTTACAACAGACCTATTTATTACCTCATGGTCACTATGCCAAATGGATTGAAGAGGGTTTAAAGGTTATTTCCTATTATCAATACGGTCTAAATACACCGACTCAGAATGGAACAAACATCGAAGCGATTATTCGCCAGGGCATTGAGGATCAATTGATAAGCGATGTTCCCCTTGGCACGTTCATGTCGGGCGGAGTTGATTCAACCCTCGTAACGTATTACGCACGTCAGAAAGTAGCAAATCTGGATACTTTTAATATTGGGAGTATCGATCCGCAATATGATGAAAGTAAGTTTGCCGAAGAATACAGCAAGTTGTTTCAAACAAACCATCATGGCCGTTTTTTTAAAGAGGAAGATTTGCGCAGTCTCATGGCCGATAATGCGCTGGCATATTCGGAACCTTTTTCGGACTACTCATCATTGCCCACCCTGCTGCTCTCTGGATTTGCGAAAGAGAAAGTTACGGTGGCATTGTCGGGCGATGGAGGTGACGAATTATTCTGGGGCTATCAGCGCAGCAACAAATCAATGCGATATGTTTCGAAAAGATTAGGAGGTAAAGCGAAGTTGATGTATGATTTTCTGATCAATAGATTATCAGGCAAAAAGGATTTTCCGATTTCGTTGCTGCAGTACAAATCGATGACAGAAATGTTTTATAGTCACCTCACGGTGTCGGGTTCACAATATTGGAAGCCCCGCATAATGAAAGAGCCTAGTAGTTCGAAACCGTATTTTTTCGATGCGTCCTGGAAACAGGAGCAGGGACTGAACGATGTGGAAGGTTTGATGAATGTAATGCGCAAATTAGAATTTGACTTGCACTTGCAACGGGTATTGATTAAAGTAGATCGCGCCAGTATGTTTCATAGCCTGGAGGTACGCGTTCCCTTGCTCAGCAACGCCATGCTGGAAGCATCAACCCATTTTTCGTTTGCCGATTGCTTTGGCGATGGGGAAGGTAAAAAACCGTTGCGCAAAATTCTGGCGAATCATGCCGGTGAACGGCTGGCGAAATTACCCAAGCGCGGCTTTGTAGTGCCAATTAATCAATGGATCAGAGGTTCAATGAAAAGGGAATTTCAGGAAAAGATACTCGATATGCCTTCGTCATTATCAGCGCACTTTAAGCGTGATGGAATGGAGCAGATGTTACGTGAGCACAATGAGCAAAACAAAGATTGGAGCTGGATGATCTGGTCTCTGTACACGCTCTCTGCCTGGCATTCAAAATTCGCCATTAATCAACGATAACCATGCGCATTGCCATAGTCGTCAATCGGTTCCCTACGCTTTCAGAGACTTTTATTTTTAACAAAGTAAAAGGATTGGTAAAGCATGGTTTCGAGGTTACGGTCATCACGCACGATGATAATAGTGATAAACAAGCCTATCGGGAAGAATGGGATGAACTGCGATCAGTGAATATTGAGCGCGCATTTGCGAAGCGGGATATTTTTCAACTTCGTTTATACTTCAAGATTGTATCAAATATTTTCCGAAGCATAGCTTTCCTGAAAGCATTTCACACATCCGGTAGAAAGGGAAGTAGTGTGAAGCATAATTATGTATTATGGCTTTCCTTATCGAATCGATTTGATATTGTTCATTTTGAATACACAGGACTGGCAATTGCCTACCTGGATGTTTTACCCTATTTAAAACCAACAAAAGTATTTACGAGTTGCCGCGGTGCTGCTGAACAAATAAAACCACTTGTGGATACGGATCGCTCTAAAAAATTAACACAACTATTCCAGCGTGTTGACCATGTCCATTGTGTTTCAACCAATATGTTGAATACCTGTGTTACTTTATATGGACTCAATCCCGCAAAAGCTTTTGTAAACCGGCCGGCCATTAATACGGATAAATTTAAACGAAGCAATTCGGTCGCCCATGCTTCATCAACTTCTTTTTTGTTTTGCAGTACGGGACGCCTTCATTGGAAAAAAGGATTTGAGTACGCCTTGCTTGCGATGAAAGAATTGAAGCAACGAGGTCATGTTTTTAAATATGAAATTATTGGGGGTGGCGTTGAACTGGAGAAGTTGATTTTCATGGTGCATGATATGGCTATTCAAGATCGCGTTTCTTTTTGCGGTAGTTTGCCAGGTACTGAAGTAAAATCACGATTAGAAAAGTGTGATATTTACATGTTGCCTAGTTTGAGTGAAGGGATAAGCAATGCCGTATTGGAAGCGCTGGCCATGCAAGTGCCAGTGATCGCAACCCGGGCAGGTGGCATGGAGGAAGTTATAATAGACAACGAAACAGGATTATTGGTTGATGCCTACAATGCAGAACAATTGGCCAATACACTGGAAATCTTAATGCGGGATGAAAGTCTTCGTAACAGGCTTGCTCAAAATGGCTGCGATTTGGTTCAGGCTAAGTTTACCATTCAGCGTCAGATTGAAATTTTTATAGAACAATATAATCAGGCACTACATGCTTAAGCAAAAAATAAAATCATTTTTAACAAAGCTAAAATACAGTGGCAGTAACTACACGTGTCCAATTTGCGGTTATCATGCGAAGGAATTTCTTCCGGCTGGATTGTATGTAAAACGTCCGAATGAAAAATGTCCTTCGTGCGGATCGCTTACGCGACATCGCCATGCCTGGCTTTTTCTGGAAGAGTATTTCAAGCAACATCCAAACGTTCGTATTCTTCATTTCTCACCAGAGAAGCCTATTGCTGATCGGTTAGTGAAGCGAGAAGGTGTAGAGTATAAGACAAGTCAATACGATCGTAACGTTTCAGCAGATTATTATCTGGATATTCAAGCCATTGATTTACCGGATAACCAGTTTGACATCATTATTTGCTCGCATGTATTGGAGCATATTGCGGATGATAAAAAGGCCATGCGGGAGATGCACCGTATTTTGAAGCCCGGTGGTATTGCCATTGTATTAGTGCCAATGTGGCCGTCAGAAAAGCACGCAACGTATGAAAATACAACCATTACGGATGAGCGGGATCGTATCATGCACTTTGGTCAATACGACCATTTAAGGATTTATGGATTAGATGTTGTTAATCGATTGAATGCTGCTGGATTTACGGTTGAGATAATTGACATGGAAAAACGAATTGATGAGCTGAACTCAAAACGATATCGGTTACATAATATGCTGAATATCCGCGAATTGATTTTTTTGTCTAGCAAATAGTGGGCTGTTGGATATTTGGAGAATTAAACGTTTCGTTGTAAAAAGCTTGACAGTAGTTAAGAATTTATAATTGCCAATGCTAAAGTAATAACGGCTTTGAATATCAGAAAAACGATGATGTTTCCCCTTGCAAAATATATACAGCCCATTTGGTATTTTAACCTTTTGCCCAATGCGGATGTATTTCCAACGTTTATACACCATTCTAAAGCAAATCGAATAGAAGACCATATCCTGTGTTTAGATGATCAGTATGAAACGGATAGGGCCAAATATTTGGACATTGGGTATCGCTATTGGTGGAAGGGGGGAATGAATACCATTGATCTTAAAGGCCTGAAACAATTTACTGACGATTTTCAAGCGCCCTTAACGTTAAAAGATCAATATATTTTTATTCGAAAACACTGGAATCCACAATGGGCCAACTATGTTTTCTTTAGAAGGCTTTTGGCTTTTAAAAATCCTTTTAAAGAGTTCAAAGCCTATCGTGAAACTCAACACATAGAGTGCGTGGATTTATACAGCAATCCATTACAATTTAAAGAATATAAAAAATTTGAATCGAACCTTGTAAAAGCAGGTGTTAAAGTAAGTGTTATTATTCCGACTCTCAACCGATACGAGTATCTGAAAGACGTATTGTCTGATCTTGAGAAACAAGAATTTAATAATTTTGATGTTATCGTAATTGATCAGAGTGACAATTTCGATGCGTCATTTTATGAAAAATTTAAATTAAAAATAGAGGTAATACACCAACAAGAAAAACTACTGTGGACCGCCAGAAACAGAGCTGTTAAAGTCACCGATTCAGAGTTTCTTCTGTTTTTTGACGATGACTCGAGAGTTGAACCCGATTGGATCAGTCAACATTTGAAATGCCTGGATTATTTTGAAGCACAAATTTCCGCTGGAGTTTCGATTAGTAAAGTTGGCGCAAAAGTACCAGAAAGTTATTCTTATTTTCGATGGGCCGACCAGTTTGATTCCGGAAATGCGATGGTAAGGCGTTCCGTATTTGAACAAATAGGACTGTTCGATTTGCAATTTAATAAACAACGAATGGGAGATGGTGAATTTGGAATACGGGCTTATATGTCGGGTGTCAAAAGTGTATCTAACCCTTACGCCCAAAGGTTACACCTAAAGGTTTCAAGCGGGGGATTGAGGGACATGGGAAGCTGGGATGGTTTTAGACCTAAAAAATGGTTTGCTCCTAAACCCATACCCAGTGTTATCTATTTTTATAAAAAGTATTTTCCGAAGGATTTTGTGAGAGAAGGTGTGATACTGGGAGTTGCCATGTCAAACGTGAAATTCCATCATAAGTCAAGTAAATTCATGGTATCATTAAGTCTCTTGCTCAGTATAATTCTGCTACCCAAATTGCTGATTCAGGTAGCGCGTGCATACCATAAGGCTAATAACATGATTCGCAACGGAGATCAGATTGAATATCTTTCTTTAGAAAATAGAAATACCAATCTTAATGCGAGCATCTAAAGCTTGGTTTCTAAAAATAATTCGTACGAAAATTCAGTAAACCTCTTAAATCCGCAAAGAAGTAAAATGGTTTTGGGGATTATTTCAGATTGTATTCATATCCGGAATAGCAATGGCGTGATCGGTAGTAAAGTTCATGTCTTCGTTAAACAAATAGACCATTTGGCTGCTTATTTTGAGAAAGTTTACATTTGCGCACCGGTTGTAAATAGTAACGATAATCATTCTGCGATTACAGTTTATGAAAGCAAGAATATAGAATTCATCCCAGTCCCACTGGCTGGCGGTAATTCAATCATTAATAAATTGAAAATAGCTTTTGTCCTTCCAATCTGGATCCTAAAAATAATTCAAGTTTGTTGTAAGTCCGATTTATTATATCTGAGGGCTCCGAATAACATAAGTATTCCCGGTTTTGCAATTAGTAGTCTTTTTAGGAAAAAGAGATTCTCAACCTTTACCGGTACATGGAATGGATATAAGTCTGAACCATTTACCTATGCTCATCAGCGGAAGTATCTGTCAAAACATTTTGAAGGTCCGGTATTTGTCTATGGCCGTTCATCAACGGACAGGAATAATATTCACAACACGATTAGTCCCTCCTATAGTATGGATGATTGGAATATGGAGACGGTGCAAGTGGAAGCCAGATTGAAATCACTAGCAGATCACAAAAAAAATACCAGAAGGATAAATTTGATCACGGTTGGATCTCTGACAGACAACAAGAATCAAATCTTTATTCTTGAAGCAATGGTTAAATTTAAAACGTTGAATATTGAGTTTATTTTGTGGGTTGCAGGAGAAGGGGAAAACTTGAAACGATATGAGAATTTTGTGAGCGAGAATAATCTTCAGGAAGACGTGTTCTTTTTAGGAAACATCAAGCAAGACCAATTAAGGGAATACTACAGAAAAGCGGATATAATTGTTCAAGCACCAATTCATGAAGGATTCGGGAAGGTGCCAATTGAAGGTTTTTTTCATGGGGTTATTCCGGTAATCAGCGATGTTAATTTATCAAGAAAAATTGTCGGAGACAATACGAGAGGGAGAGTGTTTAGTAATCAAGACGAACTTATAGGGCATATTCGTTCTTTAATGCATGCTCCTTCTGATATGATAGAACTAATAAAAAATGGAAGAGAGTATGCAAGAGAAAACACATTGGAAGCATGGGGAAGGGAAATTCTTTGGCAAATAAAGTGAGAGTGATATAGCGTTTTGAAGAGCAAGAATAACATATACTACATTTTAGCGATTGCGATTGGCTTTGGAATTGGGTTAAAAATAATACCTGATTTGCTAGTGCTGGTTGGTTATTTTGCTATCATATTACTTGCTTTAATCAGTTACGTAAATAATAAACCGGTAAGATTTATCGCTTTATTTATTCTCGCTTGTTATTTAGAACCCTATTCAAGAACCTATTTAGTATTAGCTCCTTACCTTACCCTGCAGTATTCAATTATACTTATTGCAGTATATACTTTGCTCTTTAAAAATTTTAATGAAAAATATCGTTATGTTGGTCTATTCTATTTTGGAGCATTTTTCTTAGTAGAATTACTTAGCTCCCTACGATTTATTGAGTTGAGATATACAACAGGAGTGCTGACACAAACTGCTGCGATGTTGTCATTTCTATATATTGGTAGCAAATTAAGTTTTGATAGAAGGGCAACGGAATATTTTCTGGAGGTAATTTTTATATCGTCTTTGCTTTTATCCGCAATTATTAGTGTAGTATATCTTAAAGGCGATATTCAATGGTCCAGTGATTCAAATTTTGAGACCAGTGGCGGAATGGGGCCAGTTCAAATCAGTTTTTATTTGTGCCTTGGAGCGTTCGCTGGTTTATATGGCGCGTTTTTTTCCCGAGGAATTGCCCGAGTAATTTATTTTGCCATTTCTTCTGCAATTATTATTATAATGATTTTGACTTTTTCAAGAGGAGGATTATACATGCTGGCATTAATGATTTTGGTTGCATTTTTTACACAGAAAAGAATAAAATATATTTTTCTTGTTATCCCATTAAGTATCATCACATATTGGGGAATTGGGTTTGTTACGGATATTACAGAAGGTAAAATTATTGACAGGTACACACAGGAAGGAGCATCCAGCAGGGATTTACTGGTTGTATATGGATGGGAAATGTTCGAAGAAAACCCATTTATAGGTATCGGAACCGCCAATTATTATTTTGAAGTCACAAAAAGTAAATACTTGGGCTTCAAGTCAGGTGCGCATAATGAAATAATCAGAGCACTTTCAGAGCATGGGTTTATTGGAGGGCTTCTCTGGGTGTTGTTTTTTGTTGTTTCTATTCTTCAGATGAGAAAGAAGAAGGGTTTTTACAAGCAAATTTCGTTGATTCTTTTCATAGTATTTTTAGCATCGACATTTCACAATGGTCTGAAATTAGCGTTGCAACCAGCGATTCTATTAATTGCTGTGGCCAGTCGTTCGCGCGAAAAATTCTATTTGTATAGATCGAATAAAAATGTAAAACTAATAAATCAAAGTGTTGTTGATGCTCGATAGATGAAAATAGCACATGTTATAGATACCTTAAACATTGGAGGGGCAGAGCGTGTTTTGGTTACACTTTGCAATATATTTCATGAAAGAAAGTATGAAATTGATGTATTGACAATTTTAACTCCTGGCAAATACGCGGATGAGTTGCTACCTGGAATAAAAAAATATTCTTTAAAAAGAAAATGGAAATTTAACCCGTTGAAATTATATAAACTCAGCCTTATTTTAAACAGATATGACATTGTGCATGTACATATGCGATATGATTTGAAATATGTTTTTCTGGCAAAATTGCTTTTTGGGTTTAAAGCTAAAATTGTATCACATGATCATTATGGAGATATTCTAATTGATTCAGCCATTCCCAAATTTTCAAAGTATATTTTAAGAAGAGTAACATATGCAGCGGTAAGCCAGGATTTAATTGAATGGGCTGTAAATAGAGTGGGGTTGCCTCGAGAATCTACTTTTTTATTATCCAACATCGTCCAAATTAAAGGCACTAGTCAAATCAGGAGTGCAACTAAACAGGATTCAATTTTAATGGTAGCTAATATTCGACCATCAAAAAATATTGAATTTGCGTTAGAAATAATGAGGTCGTTCAATGAAAAGGGAAAAGAGTATACGCTTGATATAGTTGGTCAGATTAATGATAAAGTATATTACCAGAAGATTTTGAAGTTGATAGATCAGTATCAGTTGAACGAAAAAGTCAAATTGATTCATGACTGTTATGATGCACAGGCAATTATTCCAAAATATTCATTAGCAATCCATACAGCAAAGAGTGAATCTGGTCCATTAGTTTTAATTGAATATTTAGGTAACTCTATACCTTTTGTTGCATTTAGAACGGGGAGAGTAGTTGAGCAATTAGAAAATGATCTTCCTGAATTTATCAACAGTTCTTTCGAATTAGACGTATGGACTTCTTCCATCATAAAACTTGTAGAAGAAAACAAAAATGGTTTAAGCGAAGATCTTGGAGCTAAAATGAAAGCAGTCTTTGAAAAGTATTATTCTGAGGAAAAGTATTTTGAAGACTGTGTTAATATTTATGATTTCGCAATAAATAAATAGGTATAAGTGCGTCTACTAGTATTATGAAAACTGAAAAAAGGGGAGTAAAGGATTTTTTTGATCAGACAGGATTATACCTTCATAAACGATTTGGTATTCAATTAAGAAGAGAGATTATAAAAGAACTGATTTCCGATACGACATATAAACGCGTATTAGATATTGGCTGTGGGGATGGAACGTTGTCTCTCGACTTTATTGGAAATGCTGACCATGTAACCATGATTGATTTATCAGAGAATATGTTGATTCTGGCCAGGCAAAATATAAAACATCACTTTCCGTTAAGGGCGAGTAAAGTACATTATTTTAATGGTGATTTTCTTTCGTTTAAAGAAAGTAATTCGTTTGATTTAATTTTATTGATTGGCGTACTGGCGCATGTTCCTAATATTGGCGAAACGTTTGAGAAAATTGACAGTCTACTAAAACCAAACCGTGTGGTGGTAATTCAATTCAGCGATTCCAATCATCTTCTCATCCGCCTCCGTTTATGGATGCATCGTAGAAAATCCAAATACGAATTGAATAGAATTACTAAGACTAATCTGGAGGCCTTTTATACTCAAAACAATTTAGAGTGCATCGCTGAGACGAAGTATAATTTTCCTTTTTTTGGAATGAAATATTTTAGTGATGAAAGCTTGCTTGCATTTCAGCATTGGATAATGAATAGGAGATGGCTTTCCTTTCTACTTTCAGATGTGATTTTAGTATTAAAAAAGAAGTAGGCATCGTTTCAAGTTTTTCTGATTGCCCTCGCTTCAAAATTGTTAGTAATATCAAATGATCTTATACCTCGGCAATAATTTAACCCTCCATGGAAATACACCCAGTTCAATTGAAACACTAGGGAAGTTTTTAGGTACGCGATATTCAATAATGCGATCTTCCAGCAAACGAAATCAAATGCTTCGCTGGCTGGATATGATGCTGACCATTATTCGTTTCCATCGTACTACTACTGTTGTGTTGATTGATACCTATAGTGCGCTTGGATTTTATTATGCGTTAGGAGCAGCATTCCTTTGCCGTTTTTTTTCTATACCCTACATGCCTATCTTAAGGGGAGGAGATTTGAATACCAGGTTGCAGAATAATCCCACACTTTCACGCTACATTTTCAAAGGTGCAAGATTGCTGATTGCTCCTTCACATTATTTGCTTACTTCTTTTAACGAGGCAGGGTACACGAATATTCAGTACATCCCCAACAGTATCGAGATGACCTTCTATAAAATGAAAGAGCGAAAATCAATTGCTCCCAAACTTTTGTGGGTGCGCTCGTTTCATAGTGTTTACAATCCGGTTATGGCGATCCATGTATTGCAAAAAATGAAGTCTCACTTTCCAGATGCCACGTTGTGCATGGTAGGTCCAGATAAAGATGGAAGTCTCCTACAATGCCAGGACTATGCACAAAAAAACGGATTACATGATAGCGTAATTTTTACAGGTGTTTTAACTAAACCCGAATGGCTTGCACTTTCTGAAGGCCACGATATTTTTATCAACACCACCAACTTTGACAATACACCCGTGAGTGTTATCGAGGCTATGGCGTTGGGATTACCGGTGATTTCGACTAATGCAGGTGGTGTACCTTTTCTGATTACCGATCATGAAAATGGACTACTGGTTAATGCTGGCGATCCAGATGAAATGGCTGCCAAAATCGAATGGTTAATCAGCAATCCTGAAAAGGCTCAAAAACTAACAAGCATGGCACGAAAGAAAGTGGAAGAATTTGATTGGGATTCAGTACGACATAAATGGTTTTCTGTTTTGGATGAATTTGAAAAACCAGTAATAGTGAAGGAAGCTTAAGGTCAAAAAAGAAGTGATGCATGAAGTTTTATAACAGCCTTCTTGAGAATATCGTACTGCCGATTGGTGACAGCGTGTTAGGTACGCAATTCATCTCGACCCTGAAGCGATGGCGTGCTATTCAGTATTTGTCCGAACAGCAATTGCAGCAGTTGCAGCAGCAGAATTTATCGAAACTGTTAAACCATGCGATTCTAAATGTTCCTTTTTATAAGTCATTCCAGAACGGATCAGATGAACCTTCTTTGAAGGATTTTCCAGTGCTAACCAAAGCACTCATTCGTGAGAATATGAATCGCATGCTTTGGCATCCGGAGCAAAAGGAAAAACTGGTGAGTGAGAAAAGCAGTGGATCCTCCGGCATTCAGGGAGAAGTTTTTGTTTCAAGAAAAGAGCAATCTGCTTTTCAGGCCATTCAAACGCTTACCTGGGAATGGTCAGGATTCAGGCTTGGAGATTCGCTACTGCAAAATGGAATGACCCTTCATCGGGGAGTAGTTAAATCGATCAAAGATTTTTTATTCCGCACGCAGTATGTTTCAGCTTTTAATTTAGATGACAAAAGTGTAGCGGCTATACTGGAAGGACTAGAGAAGAAACGATTTTTTGGAGGTTATGCTTCTTCACTTTTTGTTTTTTCTGAAGTTGCCAAACGAAACAATATTGATCACATTCAATTTGAAAGTGCAATCAGCTGGGGAGATAAAATGTTTAGCTATTACCGAGAAAGTATTGAATCACAATTCAAGACAAAAGTTTACGATACATACGGAACGACAGAAGGCTTTATGATTGCCGGGCAGAAGGATTTACCATATTACTATGTTCTTACACCACACGTTTACCTTGAACTGCTCGATGAGAAAGGCAATGAGGTGCCCGATGGTGAAATAGGGCGTGTAGTGGTTACACGGCTGGATGCTTTTGAGATGCCGCTGATCCGGTATTACCTCGGTGATCTGGCTATAAAACTTCCGCGGGAAAAATACCCGGAAAAGCGCGATCTACAGTTTCCTTTATTGGAAAAGATAATAGGCAGGGATACAGATATTGTGAGAACAGAATCGGGAAAGAAAATGATTGTGCATTTCTTTACTGGCATCTTTGAACACGTTCCGGAGATCCTACAATTTCGGGTAGTTCAAAATTCTCTTCATGAAATGACGATTGAATATATAGCTAGAGAAACTTTTCACGCAGAAATTCCAGGAATCGTGACCAAGAAAATACACGATTATTTACAGGAACCCTTCCCTGTTACTTTTGTAAAAGTAGAAAGCATACCCTCAACGGCTTCAGGAAAACCCCAGATTATCTTATCCAATATAAAGTAATGGCTATTCTAAGTGTAGTATGTCCGGTATTTAATGAAGAATACTTTATTGATGTAATCCTTAAGTTTTTTTTATCAGCCGAGCCGCTTGAAAAAGAGCTTTACATTATCGATGGGGGATCGACTGATAGAACGGTTGAGATTGTTAAACGGTACACTGATGTGCACACCAACATCAGGATGATTGATAACCCTGAAAAATATGTTCCCCAAGCACTGAATAAAGTTATTCCGCTATGCAAAGGAAAATACATTGTTCGCCTTGATGCCCACACTCAATATGATATTACATATTTCAAAGAGATACTTGACACTTTTGAAAGAACCGGTGCTTCTATTGTTGGTGGACCAATGCGAGCTATTGGCATTTCGCCAACTCAGAAGGCGATCGCTTATGCAACTTCCACTCCTTTTGGAATAGGAGACAGTAGCTTTCATTATGATGATGCTGAAGGCGAAGTGGATAGTGTATATCTAGGCGCATGGAAGAAAAGTATTTTTGATAGAACGGGTCTGTTCGATGAGAAATTTGTAAGGAATCAGGATGATGAATTTCATTACCGGGCGAAGTCTTATGGTTTTATGATATGGCTTAATCCTAAAATTAAGTCTTATTATTATCCAAGAGACAATGTAAAAAGTTTATGGCACCAGTATTATCAGTACGGTTTATATAAACCTTTAGTACTCGCTAAAATTAAAAACTCAGCCCGATTACGTCATCTGATACCTTCTCTCTTCTTTTTATACTTGCTATTACTCCCTTTTTTTGTTACTACTGCCCTTAATACATACCTATTTCTATTTCTGCTTGTGCCATATACATTATATTTGATTTTAGACATTTTCTATTCTTTAAAGTGCAAAGAACGAATACTTTCGAAGATTAAATGTTTGATTATATTTCCGATCCTACACCTTAGTTATGGGATTGGATTTTTAATGGGGATTATAAAACTACTTAAGCGATGAAGTACTCGATCAGAGCGGCATCCATTAATGATCTGGCAAAAATCGCTGACTGTCATTGTGCTGCATTTCCTGATTCTTTGGCATCTGCTCTTGGTGTAGATTACGTTCGTGTTATGCTTAATTGGTATATCGCTACCGAAAGTACCTTTCTGATCTTTGCGGAAGAAGGGGGTCGGTGTTTAGGATACTGTGGTGGCATGTTAAAGACCGTTTGGGGTATTGGCTCAGCCTCAAGTATGGCGCAGTATAGTTTTAATGCAGCAGTTATCGGTTTCCTAAAAAAACCTTGGTTGTTATTTCATCCGGAAATGAAAGCTAAGTTTCCGTTCATTTTGAAAAACATTTTAAATCGATTTATCCGCAAAAAGAAATTGAAAGGCGAGCCAGATGTTGTTTTTGAACCATACACTGGGCTCGTAGTCATTGGTGTCGATCCGGCCTTTCAAGGAAAGGGTTTTGGCTCGATCCTGTTACTGGAATTTGAAAAAATGACGCATCAAAGAGGATTGAAAAAAATGATCCTATCTGTACATTCTGATAATACGAAAGCAATCAAGTCCTATACCCGGAATGGTTGGAGCATTACTCATGTAAGTGGACTTTCGACTTCTATGATGAAGCTCATCAATTGAATCATAATTGGTTACTTTTGATCAATGAAAATCCCCTTCTCCCCACCTTACATTGATGATGATGTACGTCAGGAAATCATATCAACGAAATGATTGGCAAACGGTAAAAGTTGAAGGCAACTCTAAAGCCATGGAAAAGAAGATTATAAATTAGGCATCCCTAAAGACCGTTATGCTGAGGGGGGTATATACAGCGCCTAAAGATTTAAGCTCCCGAGCAATATAACCGTTCATTTCGAAAGAGCAACCCTTGCTAAAATTAACACTAATCATCGTGCGACTGAGCCTGCCGGCCGGCTAGGCAGGAAATCCCTCAAGGGTTAGATGAGTTTTTGAATAAGAAGACTTCTCATTCCCCACATTCCCCGCTATATCCTCATTCGAAGTGACGTAAAATATATAGCAACGTCATTTCGCAGCGGACCTGACGAAGGAGGGTGAGCGGAGAAAGCCCCCCAAGGGTTAGTTAGATGAGTTTTTGATTAAAGGAGACTTCTCATCTCATCAGTGTCCCGAAAATCGGTGACAGGTAACTGGTGACCGGAAACAGGCAACCGGCAACCGAATAGCTACAAAAAACCGCCCTAGCCTGGAAGGACTTCAGTTAAAAGAAGCACTCACTCCAATTCTGTACAAAAAATATACCTATTTTGGCATAACTCTGTGTAAATATTTGTAAATAATTACCATAACTTTGTGAAATGTTTATTAGAGATTTACAGACGGACCTTGAAAAGTGGAAAATACAACCTTCTCGCAAGCCTTTGGTGATACGGGGTGCGAGGCAGGTGGGTAAAACAACTGTGATCAGCCAGTTTGCTAAAAATTTCGGGCAGTACATTTATCTGAACCTTGAGTTGCCTGAAGACAGGCAGCCTTTTGTGCAGTTTACTAACATAGAAACCCTGCTCCAGACAATATTCTTCCTGAAAAACAAAAGTCTGCTGCAAAAGCAACAAACACTTTTATTCATAGACGAAATACAGGTTGCTCCGGAAGCACTAAACTTACTTCGGTATTTCTATGAGAAGGAACCAGGCATAGCTGTCATTGCCGCAGGCAGCATGCTGGAAACATTGTTTGATAAGAATGTCAGCTTTCCGGTAGGCCGTGTAGAGTACAAAGTGTTGCGCCCTGTTTCGTTCCCCGAGTTTTTGTCGGCCATGAATGAAACGATTGCCCGTGACCAGTTACAGCAAATCCCTGCTGCATCTTTTACACACCAAAAATTACGGTCGTTGTTTCATACCTATGCATTAGCGGGCGGAATGCCCGAAGCCGTGCAGCATTATTGCATACATAAAGACTTGGTATCACTTGCCCCTATATACGATTCATTGCTCACTTCGTACATGGACGATGCCGAGAAGTATGCGAGGAATGACACGCAGATGCAGTTGATTCGGCATGCCATCCGTTCATCGTTTGCCCAGGCAGGAAAGCGGATTAAATTCCAGGGATTCGGAAACTCCAATTACGGTTCAAGAGAAATGGGTGAAGCGTTGCGTGCTTTGCAGAAAGCATTGCTTTTGTACATTGTTTATCCT
Source organism: Cyclobacteriaceae bacterium (assembly GCA_031400675.1). Classification (GTDB taxonomy): domain Bacteria; phylum Bacteroidota; class Bacteroidia; order Cytophagales; family Cyclobacteriaceae; genus UBA2336. The sequence continues at coordinate 2,120 of JANNQJ010000031.1, read as the reverse complement.
GAAACAGGCTATACGCTGCCACTGCTCCCTGACCTTAAAAAGTCACCCCGCCTTCACGTGTTAGATACCGGGCTGATGAACTATTTTGCAGGCATTCAAAGGGAAATAATAAGCACGGATGACCTGAACAAAGTCTACCAGGGAAGCATGATCGAGCATCTGGTAGGTCAGGAATTGCTTGCCTTTCAGAATCAGTCATTAAGTGCTTTGCATTTTTGGGTGCGCGAAAAGAAAACATCGGTTGCTGAAGTAGATTATTTATTTCCTTTCGAAGGCAAGCTCATACCAATGGAAGTAAAGTCAGGTAGCGAAGGGAAACTTCGCTCATTGCATTTGTTTATGGATGCCGCACCGCATAACATCGCTGTGCGTTTTTATGCCGGAGAGGTTTCAATCACAAAAGCAACAACACCGAAAGGCAAACAGTTTAATTTGCTTAATCTTCCTTACTATACAGTATCACAGATTGAGAAGTACCTGGCCTGGATGCAGACGCAGAATTAGTGTTAACAGAAACTCGATAGGAAGGCTATGGCAAAAGATGTATCCCCATTTCTTTTTAATCCTACAGATTCCACACCTTCCATTTTCGAAGTGACATAAAATAAATAGCAACGTCATTTCGAAATAATACGTCATTTCGTAGCGAACCTGACGAAGGAGGGTGAGCGGAGAAATCCCCCCAAGGGTTAGATGAGTTTTTGATTAAGGGGACTTCTCATTGGTAGCTAAATTGCTACCTTTGATCATAATGAAGGTTAGGGATCTTCTTAAAATTTTACGGGAAGATGGATGGATTGAAAAAACTCAAAAAGGGAGCCATCTTCAATTGGAGCATTCTAAGAAGAGGGGGAAAGTTACTGTCCCTGTTCATGGTGGTGACATCCCTAAAGGAACCCTGAACTCAATACTTAAACAAGCTTGGCTTAAATAATTAATAGTATGGCTAAAATTAATTTGATCATTGAAAAAGGGGAAGACGGAAAGCTTTGGGGTAGGGTAAACTTCCGCAATAACCTCCTGACAGATTTTGCTTCTACCGTTGAAATCCTTGAAAAAAAAATGCACAAGCTAGTTAAAGAGTTTCATGGAATTGATCCTGTATTTGATCACGCATATGATGTATCGGCTTTTTTTGAAAATTTTGATTTTCTTAACCAGACGAGAATAGCAGATCTTTCGGGTATTAATCCAGGCCTGTTGAGGCAGTATGCCTCGGGTGTTAAGCATCCGTCTGTGCAACAGGCAAAAAAGATTGAGGCGGTCATCCACAAACTGGCGAAGGAACTCAAATCGGTGTCTCTTTATGCGTAGGGGCTTAGTAAAGGCAATGCATAGGCTGCCTGCAGAGGCTTGTTCCAGAGGGGTTGTATTGGCTAATTATCCTTCAACTCCACGACCCAATTAATTGAACCGTTGAGCTGTCTCGCCAAAGGCTGAGGAGCAACCGAATCCGAATCTTATAGCTGTCATTTCGAACCTGTCCCGCGAAAGGCGGGAGAAGCGAACTGAGTTTTTCAATTTGGTGAAATGTGCAGTATGAGTATCCGTTTGATATCCTAAAAAAACCGCAAGGACACTAAGGCACTGAGAATTCGCTATAACTTTGCGTCTTGCGCCTCTGAGGTAAGATAGAATCAACGCCTCTTAATCGATCAGGCCACATTAGGAAATGAAACGGACACTCACGATGTGTAAAGCGACTGAGAAATCCCCCATCATGATGGCTGGATTACTTCGGGCCCCAAAGTTGGTTAGAGGTTATGCATTTCTCCTTCTCCTCCAGAGAAGGTAGGAGGCTTTGCATTCTCCTTCTCCTTCGGAGATGGCCGCCTGCCTGCCGGAACTTAGAGTGAAGGCAGGGGATGAGGCGTGAATTCTGAGCCCCGATCACGTCCCTTGGGTTACTTACCACAGTATAATTTTTAAGAAATCCTTACAGAAGTAATATTTTTTCCGAATCGGTACCCTTATTCCGGTTTTTCCGGGACATAGCACATAACATGAGTTGGTGACTTTCGTTGAAAGAACGAAGTATCCAAAATAATCAAAAGAATGAAAGTGGAACGGATGACAATTTATCCGAAAGACATTCAGCGCATCACAGGAAGAAGTGAGCG
>JANNQJ010000030.1:0-1927 GCA_031400675.1 Cyclobacteriaceae bacterium | reverse complement strand
GCCATTCCCCCCTCGGGTATGTCCAGTTCATCGTACCCCTTGTTCTTGTTTGTCGCCTGCTCGCCTGTCCAACAATTTAAAGTGCTTTGCAAAGTGAGGTATGGCCTGTATTGATAAATTTTATTGATGGATGGTAGGCAGAGGGTAGAGTAAAGTTTATGAAGGGGTATGGTGTTGGTCAGGCGACCAACACCAACGGTGGGGCGTAAGGCAATTATTACATTGGTTTACCAGAATGAGGAGGGTTGCAAAATCGCGCAAGGTCCAAATAATGTTGTTCTCCAAGGCATCAGTTCCAAAACGCGTTTTTTTATTTTTTCATCTGCTTTTTTCGATCTTTTAAACCTGAAAATGACTTTAAATGAGCATAAATTGACACGTTTTTTCACAAGAAATGAGAGGAGATTGACATGGTTTTGGAAGCAATTATATTTATGTAAATAATTGATTAGTAATATTATGTATGTTATATAATGATTTATTGTGCAGAATAAGCTAAATATAGTACAACAGAATAAGCTAATTTTAATACATGGCTACTACACAAGAAAAACTTGCTAGTTCATTAGCTGCATTGGAGGCTCTACAAAATGAAAATGGGGCAGTAGCCGTACGGTCAAAAGACCTTTCCAGGACGCATAAAGATCGTTTGATAGAAAATGGTTTTTTAGTCGAGATAATGAAGGGATGGTATATTCCTTCACTTCCAGATGATAGGAAAGGAGACAGTACGGCATGGTATGCTTCATATTAGCGCTTCTGTGCAATTTATTTGCAGGATCGTTTTGGAAGTAACTGGTCTTTGTCTCCAGAACAATCTTTGTTAATTCATAGCGGAAATTGGACGGTACCTCAACAGCTGCTAGTCCGTTCACCTAAAGCCAGAAATAACAGCACACCACTTCCACACGATACATCCTTGTTTGATGTACGTGCTAGTTTACCAAGTCAAACTGAAAGTATAGAAGTAGAAGGTTTAAGGTGCTTTTCAATTTCATCAGCCTTAATAATATCTTCTCCATTAGTTTTTAGAGATAATCCGACCGACACTCGTATTGCTCTTTCACTGATTCGAGACTCATCTGATATTCTCTCGAAACTTTTGGATGGTGGACATAGCGTAGTAGCCGGCCGACTTGCAGGTGCTTTTCGAAATATAGGAATGAATCGAATAGCAGATGATATAATGAATACAATGCAACGTGCCGGATATAATGTTCGGGAAAATGATCCCTTTACATCACAAGTAAGTTTTCCTGGAACAGGAAGAGAGACATCGCCTTACGTCAATCGTATAAAGATGATGTGGCTCAGTATGAGAGAAGTTATAATTGCTCAGTTTCCAAAAGCGCCAGGTTTACCTAGTGATACTAAAGCATTCATCAAACACATAGAAGAGGTATATGTAACGGATGCTTATCATTCATTATCTATAGAAGGTTATAAGGTTACACCAGAGCTCATTGAGCGTGCACGCAGCGGGACATGGAATCCAGAGGCCACCGAAAAAGAAAGAGCCGAGAAAGATGCTCTAGCTGCAAGAGGATATTATCAGGCCTACCAAGCTGTTTTAAGAAGTTTAGGAAGAATTCTTAAAGGAGAAAATGGTGGTCAAGTTGTTGATGAAGATCATGGTGAGTGGTATCGAGAATTATTTGAGCCTAGTGTTAAGGTAGGCTTGATTAAGCTCTCTGATCTTGCGGGGTACCGCAATGGCCCAGTTTATAGTAGGGGATCAAAGCATGTCCCTCTTAATCGCGATGCCGTTCGAGATGCAATGCCAGCATTATTTGATTTACTAAAGGAAGAACAGAATGCAGCAGTACGAGTGGTCCTTGGTCATTTTATATTTGTTTACATACATCCTTACACAGATGGCAATGGACGTATAGGCCGTTTTCTTATGAACGCTATGCTAGTGGCTGGT
>JANNQJ010000029.1:0-1793 GCA_031400675.1 Cyclobacteriaceae bacterium | reverse complement strand
CCAGGATTTACAGCAGCATCCGTTTGAATAAATGACTCTACTTGTAAATTATTTTTATCGCGATGTATTCCGATGTTTCGGGCTTTGGCACTGACAATACCTGCAGTAACAGTTGAGTTCAAGTCGAATGGATTGCCAATGGCCAATACCCATTCACCTGGAATAACATTATCCGAATTGCCATACTTAACAAAAGGAAGATCGGAAGCCTTTATCTTAAGCAGCGCCAGATCCGAAGTTGGATCCATGCCAACTACTTTTGCATAGAACCGCTGGTTATTGTTCATCACCACTTCAATGCTGCTCGCATCTTCAATCACGTGGTTGTTGGTAACCACATAGCCATCATCTGAAATGATAACACCCGAACCTGAGGAGCGCGCCTGTAGATTGAGATAATGGTTTAAGGGATTTAAACTGAAATTTCCAGGACCATAAACGGTGCGTATATGCACAACTGCAGGAGTTACTTGTTGCGCTGCGATTTTAAAATCTGGGGTTGTGGAAATTTGTGAGGAAGAATCTTTTGATAAGCTAGTGAATTTCAGGTTTTGTCTTTGTTCGATTGATTGGTAAGCCGGGCTAAAGGAATCCAGATAGCGAACAGTGAACATGATCCCCAATACCGCTCCAATAAAAGCCGATAGTACAATGGTGACAAACAGCAAACCTTTCTTCATATCCGGTATTGTTTACAGAAAGTTAACGCGATTCTGTGATAAAAGTCTAATGAATAGTAGATAAAACAATTCAATACTGGTTGTCCTGTAATAAAAAAAGGGCACTCTCTTTCGAGAGCACCCTTACCTAACCCCAACTTCACTTTTAATTTTTTTAAATCGTTTGTCTTCTGCTGAAGAGAAGGATCTTAATTTACTTTGATCGTCTGCTTCAACGCTTTTTTCTCATCCTTAGGGATACTTAACTCAAGAATGCCGTTGTTGTATTTGGCATTGATCTTTGTGGCATCCACATTTTCAGGAAGGTTGAATGCCCTGCTGAAGGAACCGTACTGTGTTTCGATAGAATGAAAGTTTTGTTCTTTCTTTTCGGTGGAAAGTTTTCGCTCACCACTCACCGTCAGGTAATTGTCATTCAATTCAATCTTAAAATCTTCCTTGGCAAGGCCGGGTACCGCAAAATGGATTTCGAATGCTTTTTCATTTTCAAGGATGTCCACTTTGGGAACAAATGCGCTGCCGCCATTGCGGGTAACTGACTCGTTAAAGAAACGGTCTACCAGGTTGCTGAATGAAGTAGGTACGAAGTCATTCGGGTTATAACGGATAATGCTCATAGTTTTATTTTTTTGGTTTAACATGTTTTTTTAAATCTCTAGACCCATGTAGGGAAAAGTATGCCGACCGGAATTTGATCCTGTTTTTAGGACAATATGTCTCGAAAATGCAGAAAAGCAATGTAAATACGGCCATTATGGCCTATTTTATTCTAAACAGTCCGTCATTTTAAAATTTATAATGAGGTTATGAGACAAATGATTTATCTCCACATCGCACGCATAAAAAAGCCAATTCGTGGTTCGCGAATTGGCTTTTGGCGTATAAGATATTTATTCCTTTGTGTGCTCCAGCAAATCTCCCGGCTGACAATCAAGTGCTTTACATACGGATTCCAAAGTGCTGAAACGTATAGCTTTTGCTTTTCCGGTTTTAAGGATCGAGAGATTGGCCAATGTTAAATCTACTTTTTCTGACAGTTCGTTCAGCGACATCTTTCGTTTGGCCATCATGACATCTAAGTTAACAGTGATTGGCATGGCTTATACAGTTAGG
>JANNQJ010000028.1:0-4085 GCA_031400675.1 Cyclobacteriaceae bacterium | reverse complement strand
AGAACAGATTCTGAAGAACTTTTACTCATGCTGGATTATGGAGTCTACTATGAATTCATTGCTGTAGAAGAATTGGATAAACCAGATCCGCACGTCATCAATCTAAGCGAAGTAGAGATAGGTAAAAATTACGCAATGGTGATCACCACCAATGCTGGGCTTTGGCGATACAATATTGGGGACACTGTAAAGTTCACCAGTATCTCCCCTCATCGAATAAAAATTTCAGGACGAACAAAGCATTTTATCAATGCCTTTGGAGAAGAAGTTATTATTGAAAATGCTGAAACTGCTATCTCGCGTGCGTGCGAATTGACAGGAGCTGTAATTGATAACTTTACTGCAGGTCCCGTTTATCTGGAAAAATCCAAACGTGGTGGACATGAGTGGATAATCGAATTCAAAAAGGAACCCAATAACCTTGAAGAGTTTACGAGAATTATTGACGACACCCTGAGGAAAATTAATTCCGATTACGATGCAAAGCGTATGCATAATCTGGCGCTTATCTCACCTAAAGTCCACGCTGTGCCAGAAGGTACTTTTTACAACTGGATGAAGAAACGAGGAAAGTTAGGTGGCCAGAATAAAGTACCTCGCCTTAGCAACACAAGGGAATTTCTCGAGGAGATTTTAGAGATGACCAATTTGAGGACTTAGGATATTGGACTTAAGTATTCGTACGCACGCCAACTTTGCCCTTACTTAGTAACTAATGCCTAAGCCCTTAATACCCCAATGCCCAATGCCTGAGTCCTATTTTACGCATCCTTCCATTTGATACCACAACCAATTGCTTTTGTTTTGCTGGTTGCAACTGGTTTACCTGCCATCAATGCATTTACGGCATCTTCCACATAACGCTTGGTAACGGATGATGCATCGCGGGCATTATCATCGATTGTGCCGATGTAGGCTACCTTCAAATTATTTTGAGATTTATTCAAAACAAAAACGTGTGGTGTATTGGTAGCTCCGTAGGTTTTGGCAACTTCTTGTGTCTCATCTACCAGATATGGAAAATCATATCCTTTCTTTTTCGCGTACCTCACCATCTCGTCAAATGAATCGCCAGAAGATTCTTCAGGAGAGTTGGCGTTGATGGCAATCAAGGGGAAATGTTTCGGATACTTCTTGCTTAACGCAACTATACGATCGTTATACGCTTTTGAATAAGGGCAGGTGTTGCAATCAAAAATAACAATGAATCCTTTTGCCTCTTTGTAATCCGTAAGAGAAACCATCTTACCATCAACATTTTTAAGTTTGAAGTCAGTGGCCATGTCGCCTACCTCATAGCCATTTTTCACCGGACTGGCAGCCATTTGAAAAACCAGACAAAGCGCGAATAGAAAATTTACAGTCTTCATAATAAAAATGATTTAAATTAAGATTTAATCTCAGCTATCAGTTTTTCAAGTTCACCCTCTTTCATGGCCACGTTCACGAACCTGCGCACTCCCGTTTTAGTGTTGATGATTAATGTTGCCGGCAATGCACCTGACCAGCTCTTATCAATTTTATTGATCCAGGAGTTTGGGTCTACGGCATCTAAAATGAGAACTCTGGATTGTATTTTTTTTCTGTCTATGAACTTGTAAACCTTTTCTGGATTGGGATCCAGGTCAATATCCATGCTTACAAGAGTTACTCTGACATTCTTATCGTCTTGGTTCAATTTTTCAAACAAAGGCAATTCTTTTACGCAAGGAGCGCACCACGTAGCCCAGAAATTATAAACAAGAATTTGATCTGATGGCTTTGCAATCTCGGCCTGGAGATTCTCAAGCTTCACCAGCTGGGCATTTTGGCCACTTGCAAAGCGAGCTACCACAAAAAGCACGGCAAACAGAAATATTCTTCCAGTCATAGTCCTCAAAACGATTAAGCAAGGGCGAAGTTAACCCACTTTGTAATGAAAATAATGCCAGGTTAAGAAGGATCAAATAGGTCGGACAAAAAACTCAAAAACACTTAAAATTCAGGCACTTATAAAGCCTAAAAAATTGCTAAAATAGTAATCCACAAAAAAGATCACTTATGCACATTACCTGAATATTAGGCTTTAGAACATTGATAATCAATACTTTAAGTGGTTTTTAATCAATCAGTTCTTTGTGGACAACTTAATTCGCAAAGAAAATACTCTCTGAAAACTTAAAATATTTTCTAATATTCAGATATTCAGACTCATAGAATTTATTGCTGGTAATTCTTGCAAAAGCAAATGGCTTCCATTATCAATTTAATAAATCATAAATTGTATGCATTGATCATTATCAAAAGTATATGACGGCACTTACTCTTACCCCCAATCAAATAAAAACATATCATCAGGACGGCTTTCTGATTCTCAAAAGTTTTTTTAGCAAACCTGAAGTTGACAAGCTTTACGGAACAGCCTTGCAAGACGATGCCATGCGAAAAAATGCCCTCGACCTGAACGACCAAACTGGAAAAAAGACAAAGCTTTCACTATGGTTCACACCGGGCAACGATGTGTTTGGTTACATGACCCGAAGCGAACGAGTGATTCAGACGATAGCACCTCTGCTTGATAGCGATGCCCCTGTTTGTCATTTTCATTCTAAGCTGATGCAGAAAGAGCCGCGGGTCGGGGGTGCTTGGGAGTGGCATCAGGATTATGGATATTGGTATAAAAATCAATTTATGTTTCCCGACCAACTCATCAGCGTGATGGTTGCTCTTACGGAAGCCAATAAACAAAACGGTTGCCTGCAAATAATCAAAGGTTCGCATAAGCTTGGGCGGGTCAATCATGGCTTTGCTGGTGAACAAGTTGGCGCGGATATGACGATGGTAGAAAATGCTTTGAAAACCATGAAGCTGATTTATTGTGAACTTGAACCTGGCGATGCATTAATCTTTCATAGTAATTTACTCCATCGTTCAGAAGCTAACTTATCTGATAGGCCGCGGTGGTCAATTATCTCTTGTTATTGTTCGCAATCCAATCTGGCTTACAACGAAACATCAACTGCCTGGAAGGTGCCGGTGAGCATAGTGCCTGATGAAGCTATTCTGGAATGGCAAGCAGAGTCGCTCTCCAATGCTGACTTTTTGAAAAAGGAAAATGATCCCGCCTTGAAGGAAACAGGATGGGAAAAAGAAGTAAAGGTGAAGTAGTGATTTACAAAAGTCCACTAAAAATTATGCCTGCGGTTTTTACCCTATAATTTCTACCTGTATCTTTCTTCTTTCCACACACCATGAAACCTCTTTTACGTTCGCAGCTTTCAGTCATGATGTTCTTACAGTTCTTCGTATGGGGAGCATGGTACGGACAGATGAGCAAATATCTTACTAATCAACTTCAGGCATCGGGTGATCAGGTGGGGAGTGCATATGCGGCCTTTTCAATAGCCATGATTGCAGCACCTTTTTTTGTGGGAATGTTGGCAGATCGTTTTTTTGCCGCACAAAAAGTATTGGGCATTTTAAACTTACTCGGTGCACTTACTCTATTTGTACTTACCTCTATTACTGATGCTGATATTTTCTTCTGGGTTATGCTTGTGTATTGCTTCACCTTCACCCCAACCATTGCATTAACAAATTCAATCGCCATGCAGCAGATGAATAATCCGGAAAAAGAATTTCCTGCCATTCGCGTTTTCGGAACACTCGCCTGGATTGTTGTCGGAAATATTGTGGGATTTATGCAGGTAGGTGATCAAGTGGTAATTTTTCAAATTGCCATGATTGCAGCGGCTCTTTTAGGAGTGATGGCCTTTTTCCTTCCCAACACACCGCCCTCATCAGCCGGCCCGGCCAGTTTTGCTCAAATTATAGGTAAGGATGCATTTGTACTTTTTAAGGATCGCTCTTTCAGTATCTTCTTCATTTCCTCTATCTTGATTTGTATCCCGTTATCATTTTACTATACCTGGGCCAATCCCTCGTTAACAGATGCATACAAGGTGGCATTCCCATCGGCAGACCCCAACGGTTTTAATATTGAAAACAAAATGTCGCTAGGACAAGCTTCCGAAGTCATTTTTATGTTATTGCTCCCCTTTGCTTTTCAAAAGTTCGGTATCAAAAAGATTTTAATCATTGGTTTG
>JANNQJ010000027.1:0-29378 GCA_031400675.1 Cyclobacteriaceae bacterium | reverse complement strand
TCTTATCTGCAATATGGGCTGAAGGGTCGGTATGCACTTGATACATTTAACATAAATGCATCGGCCTTTTCAGCGGCCGGAAAAACCAGTCTGGAAATCAAATATCAATATACGAAAAGCTCGACAGGGAAATCGATTGGGTTTTTAGATTATTTTCTTCTACAGGTTACACAACAGCTTGCTGTATATGGGCAACAAACCGTTTTTAGGTCTTCGGTTAGTTTGGACAACCCGGTATCGAAATATGAAATTGGGCAAGCCTCAGTCGAAACTATGGTGTGGGATATCTCAAATGCACATGAGCCATTGTTACAGCTTTCCACTTTTTCGTCCCAAAAAACATCTTTCACTGCCGTTTCAAGTACGTTGAAGGAATTTGTTGCTTTCTCTTCAACTTTTTCTCCCGAATTAATTGGGTTAGTAGATAACCAAAACATTCGCAGTATAGCCGTTCCTAATTTTATAATTGTAGCCCATCCCGACTTTAAAGCTGAAGCTCTTCGATTGGCCGTACATCGCAGCAGCATAAGCGGCCTATCCACAGTTGTGGTTACAGCCAATGAAGTGTATAACGAATTTTCAAGCGGTCGTCAGGATGTAACAGCCATTCGTGATTTTGCGAAATCATTAAATGACAGAAGCCCGGGAACGTTACAGGCTCTGCTGCTCTTCGGCAAGGGCTCCTACGATTATAAGGAACGAGTAGCGAACAACATCAATCTTGTTCCCATTTATGAATCCCGAAATTCGCTGCATCCTTTGTTAACATATTCTTCGGACGACTATTTTTCTTTCCTGGAGAACCATGAGGGTAACTGGGGGGAAGAGCCCGTTGTGAATCATACCATGGATATTTCAGTAGGACGCATTCCGGTAAAAAGTATTACTGAAGCAAAAAATGTGGTCGATAAAATTATCCGTTACGATACAGACACCACGCTGTTAGGTAAATGGCGAAAAGACATTGTCTTTGTAGCCGATGATGGAGATTCTAACCTGCACCAGGATGATGCAAACGACCTGGCTGAATTTGTTGAAACAAATCACGCTGAGTTCAATACAAAAAAAATATACCTCGATAATTATCCGCAGCAATCGAAGCCCAGTGGCGAGGTTTCTGTTGAAACTAATAAATTAATTGAAGAGGCATTTTATAACGGAGCTTTGGCTATTAACTATACAGGTCACGGTGGAGAGCGGTTATGGGCACAAGAAAAAATCTTCGATGACCTGATGATTTCACGTCTTGAAAATAAACGCCTTCCCTTACTGGTGACAGCCACTTGTGAATTTGGACGTCAGGATGACCCGGCATTTATTTCTGGTGCAGAACTTTGCTTGTTGAGAAAAGATGGTGGAGCTATCAGTCTCGTAACAACCTCCAGACCAGTAAATGCAGCTACCAATTTTCTGCTGAATGAAGCTTTTTACAACGCCTTCTTTCAAAAGGAAAATAATCAATACCTGACACTAGGAGAAATTTTTAGAAGGACAAAAAACAACAGCATGAGTGGGGTATCAAACCGTAATTTTTCCTTGATTGGTGATCCGTCTCTTCACCTGGCCATGCCGCCCGACAGCATTAAGATTACAGAGATAGCTACCACCGCAGGTTCCACAACTTTAAAAGCACTTTCTGTAGTAACGGTAAAAGGAGAAGTAGTAAACACTGACAATGAAATCATTACAACTTTTAATGGCGTGTTGGAAGTAACATTGTTTGATAAAGAAACTTCTTTTGTAACGCTGGGTAATGAAAGTCAACCGTACCCATTCAAACAATGGTTCAACGCTTTGTTCCGAGGAAAGGCTTCTGTTCAAAACGGAGTATTTGAATTTCAGTTTGTTGTACCAAAGAATATTGATTATCAAATTGATGAGGGAAAATTGAGTTTATATGCATACGACATTCTAAATAAGACAGAAGCTTCAGGTTATTCACAAGATTTTCAAATAGGTTCAAGTGAAATCGATCCGGAAACAGATTCAACGCCACCTGCCCTTACCTTATTTATGGGTGATACTACATTCCTGAACGGAGGTATTACCAACCCCAACACAACACTTGTTGTCAGGTTGCTCGATGATCATGGAATAAATATTTCAGGATATGGAATTGGGAACAGTATTATTGCGGTGCTGGATGATTCCCAGACATTTGTACTCAACGATTATTATGAGGCTGATCTTAACAGCTTCACAAGCGGCACAATTAGTTTTCCACTTACAAATGTTGCAACTGGTAAACATACCATTACTGTAAAAGCGTGGGATACCTACAATAACCCCATTCAGTCTACAATTGATTTTACAGTCACCGATGGAACCAATTTAACCATTGAAACTTTTGGTAACTACCCCAACCCTTTTAAAACGTCCACTACATTTTTCTTTACCCACAACCGGTCGGGAGATGACCTTCAGGCAAGCCTGGTACTTTATGATTATACTGGCAAAGTCATGGAGCGTTACGAGGTGAATGTTCCGGCAAGCAATTACCAGGTAGAGCTGCTTAACCTTAATTGGGATGCGAATACTATGAAAAAACAAGGAAGTGGACTATACTTTGCGCGGTTGTTGGTACGTTCTCTCACCGATGGTTCTAAAAATGAACAGGTTACAAAATTTATATTGTCGAATTGATTATCTTTGAGCCCTTTGAAAAAGCTACACATGAAGTTTATCACGTTAGCAGTAGTTGCTACCCTTGCCTCCATAAATTTAGCCACTGCGCAAAATCCTATCACAGGTGCTGACTCAACCTTTAGGCCAATTACCACAGCTGTTCCGTTTTTAACCATAAGCCCCGATGCCCGGCATGCTGCCATGGGCGATGCGGGCGTGGCTACTTCGCCTGATCCAAATGCCTCGTATTGGAATCCGGCCAAACTGGTGTTCATTGAAAAATCGTATGGTGGCGCTGTATCGTATACACCCTGGCTGGGGAAACTCGTTAATGATATGTGGATATCATACCTGAGCGGATTTTACAAAATAACACGCGAGCAGGCGGTAGCGCTTGGTTTTAAGTACTTTGACTTAGGAGATATTTTCTTCAGGGGAGGAAATAATGAGCCATTGGGTGACTTCAATCCTCGTGAGTTGTCTTTAGACCTTACCTACTCCCGGTTACTCACTGAACAGTTAAGTTTAGGTTTAACAGGGCGATATATTCATTCAAATCTAACAGGCTCATTCTCTAACAATGGAGTTGATGCGCAACCTGGAAACAGCGTAGCGGCTGACATTGGTATATACTATACAAAACCATTAAAGGGAGCAAAAACAAATTCGCTTTCGTTGGCAGCTTGCATTTCAAACATTGGAGCCAAGCTTACCTACTCCAATAACGACAATAAAGATTTTCTGCCTACCAATTTGCGCATGGGTGCAGCATTCACGACTGAGTTAGATCCGTACAATGCATTCACATTTGCGATGGATTTTAATAAACTTCTGGTTCCATCACCAGATGAAAACAATAGCATTCCAGATAAATCATTATTGGATGGGATGTTCGGTTCGTTCTCCGATGCGCCCGATGGTTTTTCGGAAGAGATTAAAGAAGTTATCGTTAACATGGGTGTTGAGTATTGGTATAAGCATACTTTTGCAGGTCGTGTCGGATATTTCTCGGAATCAGAACAAAAGGGGAACCGGAAATACCTGACGGTTGGCGTTGGCTTTGTTAAAGATAGATTTGGATTAGATATCGCCTACCTCGTGCCTACCAATGGACGCGAAAATCCGCTGGCCGAAACGGTAAGATTCTCGCTGCTCTTTCAGGTCAAGAAAGACGATAGCGAAGAAAAATCGGTTACAGATTAATTAATGCTGGATAGAAAAACGCCTCCATCTTTTCAAAAAAGCAATTCTTTTACATTAATTAATCCGGAAAAAATCGTGCTCCCGAACGGGCTTGCCGTTACGGTTGTGCCGGGAGGTGAGCAAGAGGTAGCTAAAATCGAATTTATTTTCAAAGCCGGTAAGTGGCACGAATTACAAGCTGGCATTTCCTACTTTACAGCTCACCTTCTCCAAAAAGGTACCTCAACCAAAAACAGTTTCCAGATTTCCAGTGAATTCGATCAATATGGTGTGCACCTGGAAATTGGTGCAGGGTACGATTTCACAAGTATGACCCTATACGGACTCACCAAAAACATCGCTCGTTTTTTTGAGTTGGTCTATGAACTGATCACACAACCCTCCTTTTCTGATGAAGAACTGGAACAAGCAAAAGATATTTATACTCAGGGGCTAAAAATCAATCATGAAAAAACCAGCTATCTCGCGTCCCGACAGCTCAGACAATCGCTTTTTGGAAACAATCATCCATATGGTCGTGATGCCGAAATAGAAGATATTCAAAAAATCCAGCGCGAACAACTATCTACCTTTCATCAGAAATATTTTAAGGATTTTGAAATCATTTGTTCCGGAAAAATCACTGATACATTGATAGAAGGGTTAAGAACTACGTTCAGTGGGTTTACTGTTTCCAAAGGAAACAATCGAATCGTTGAGGAAAATAAGGTGAATACTAATCCATCTTTTCTTGAAAAAGAGAATACAGTTCAATCTTCCATCAGGTTAGGTAAAAAAATCGTTTCCCGTAAGCATGCGGATTACCCGGTGCTTTTATTGTTGAACCATATTTTGGGCGGCTACTTTGGTTCCCGGCTCATGAAAAACATACGGGAAGAAAAGGGACTTACATACGGTATCCATTCCTCTATTACAGCCCTCCAACATGACAGCTATCTTTCTATTGGTGCGGATGTGAACAAAGAGAACCGTGAACTAACCATACAAGAGATCAAGAACGAACTGAAAAATCTTCAAACACAGTTTGTTGGCAAAGATGAATTAGAAACATCCAAAAATCATTTCATTGGAAGCTTGCGGTCAGAAATTACTACGCCTTTCGCTCATGCTGAAAAAATAAAAACCATCCTCTTGTACTCATTGTCAGCTGATTTCTATCAATCTCTTCTCAACAAAATTGATTCGGTAAATGAAAACGATTTACTAGAAACTGCTCAGCAGTATTTTAATGAAGATAGTTTTAGTGTAGTGGCGGCTGGGTAAATTGTCTGTATTGGGATTTATTGGATTAACGGATTACAGGATTTCGTAAGATCAGGTTTTACAATACTAATTTAATCCGTTAATCCTTCAATCCTGCAAATCCAAATGCTGACATTTTACACTCTCAACAACTCTCTTGAAATCACCAGCTTTTGAATCTCTGTGGTGCCTTCATAAATCTGAGTAATCTTGGCATCGCGCATCAGGCGCTCAACATGATATTCTTTTACGTAGCCATAACCACCGTGAATTTGAACAGCTTCAGTAGTTACTTCTTGGGCAATTTGGGAAGCAAATAGTTTAGCCTGCGCGGCTGCTTTTACAAAGTCTTTCTTTTGGTCCTTTAGGTATGCAGCCTGCCAGATCAATAATCTCGCTGCATCGATTTTAGTGGCCATATCGGCTAACTTAAATTGAATAGCCTGATGTTGTGAGAGTTCTTTACCGAATGCTTTTCTTTCCTTCGAGTATTTTAGTGCTAATTCATACGCACCTGACGCTATTCCCAACGCTTGTGATGCGATGCCGATGCGGCCACCATTCAGTGTGGTCATGGCAAACGTAAAGCCAAATCCTTCTTCGCCAATACGATTAGCCTTTGGCACTTTTATATCGGTAAACATCAACGAGTGTGTATCGGAGCCGCGGATGCCCATCTTGTCTTCTTTCTTTCCAACCACAAACCCGGGCATTCCTTTTTCTACAATCAATGCGTTAATGCCCTTATGCTTTTTTTCAATATGTGTTTGCGCGATTACCAAATATACACTGGCACTGTTGCCGTTGGTAATCCAGTTTTTTGTTCCGTTTAGTAAGTAATGATCACCTTTATCTTCGGCCGTGGTACGCTGACTGGTTGCATCCGAACCTGCTTCCGGTTCGGAAAGACAAAACGCGCCAATGATTTCACCGGTTGATAAACGCTTCAGGTATTTTTGTTTTTGCTCTTCAGATCCATATTTCTCTAGTCCCCAACACACTAACGAATTGTTCACCGACATACACACAGAGGCTGATGCATCTACTTTTGAAATTTCTTCCATTGCCAGTACATACGAAATGGAGTCCATCCCTCCACCATTGTACTTCGGGTCAACCATCATGCCCATGAACCCTAGCTCTCCCATTTTTTTAATTTGTTCGGTCGGAAACTTTTGGTGTGTGTCGCGCTCAATTACTTCTGGTAATAATTCATTTCTCGCAAAATCACGAGCGGCTTGCTGTACGGTCAGTTGTTCTTCAGTGAGTTGGAAATTCATTTTCGTTACTTCGTTAGGTGCTAGGCTTCCAAATAAACCAGAAAATTAGGAAACTTCGGTGTGAGTTCAATAAAAAAGCCCCTCGAGTACTCGAGGGGCTCAAATTTTCTTGGAATTTAATTAGTCTCTCCTTCCCAGGAAGATCATTACATAATAGAGGAGCATGGTGATCGCACCAATAGCAGCCACTACGTATGTCATCGCGGCCCACTTTAAGGCATCCTTTGCCATATCGTGCTCCTGACTGGTTACAATGCCTCGTGACTCAATCCATGCTAACGCCCGTTTGCTCGCATCAAATTCTACGGGTAAGGTTATCAACGCAAAAAGCGCAAACACTCCATAGCACGCAATGATGACTAACAACGCGGTGTCAATGGACAATATTCCACCCAGCGCAAAAGATCCGAACATCATCGCCAGAAAAACAAAGTTGATAACCTTTCCGCTGATGTTTTGAATAGGTACTAATGCCGAACGCAACTCCAGCATGCTGTATGCTTTTGCGTGTTGTACCGCATGCCCACATTCGTGTGAAGCTACTGCTGTAGCTGCCGCATTACGACCGTTGTATACATCCGTACTGAGGTTTACCGTTTTATTGGTTGGGTTGTAGTGATCGGTCAACTGCCCTTCAACTGAAATTACTTTTACATCGCTAATGCCGTTATCAGCCAGCATCAAGCGTGCTACATCAGCACCCGTTAAATTCTGTTTGAGGTGCACTTCTGAATACTTTTTGAACTTGCCCTTCAATCTGGAACTCACAAGCCACCCCACCAGCATAAAAAAGCCCGTAATAATTAGCGCTCCAAAATTCATAGCTATAGATTTTTAAGATTTGAAATCATTTCAAAGATGCAAGGTTTGAACCAAAAACAAAAGTCTGCCAAAACGACATTCAGGAGGCTTAAAATTGAAAAACCCCGACTTAGCCGGGGCTTTTTGCTTCAATAAAGGTTCTTATAAATTAATTTCCGCCCGCATTATTTACGCTAATATCATAGGTTCTGTTTCCAACTGTTACGGTGATTAAGTTATCACATTCACCGTTTCCATAATTAACCCTGCGAGTTCTTTCAACAAACCTCCTCAGCTTCTTTACTTCCACTACACCGGCAACTCTGGCAAAGTAACCTTCATCAATCCGGCATGCCCACTTGGAAACAATAGGTTCTACAATTTCATGTGTGAACAAACCTCCGTCTGACCACTCACCCTGCACCGTTCCTGTTATGATAAATTCGTTGTTGGAAGCATCGCCATCCAGTATACCAGCATACCATTTACGTGTTCTTTCGCCATTGTATACTACCGATTTATCATTGGGAAAGGTTACCGTTAAATCAATTAGTTTGTGAACTGTTACCAGTGTATCCCCTACATAATTTCTGTTTCCTAATTCAAGTGTACCACTGATGCCTTTGTTATTAACATAGTAATCCTCAAAAGTAATAACGCGTTTCGCTTCGTTGTCACCAATTCCTGAGCCGCTGTAATCAATAAAGATTTTACCACTTCTTTCTACACCAAAACCACCAATACAGGAAGGTGCAAAGGCACTGAAGTTGATGGTAATGATTTTGTTTTCAACATCATTGGTTACTTCTGCACACTCACCATAAGTGCCCGCAGTACCCGATGTTCTTCCGTTGATAGAGCCATTCTCCAAACCATCCTCTACTTCTTGTGCTAGGCTAAGGGCATCATCTGCTTCGCTGTCGCCCACGGAAGAGGCCTCTGTAAGCCCTTCTTCCATAGCCTGGTTATCCTGTAAATTTTCATCTTCCTGGCACGCTGCTACGATAAGTGTCAGCGATAGGAGAAGCATTGTACTGCGTTTTAAAAAGTTCGTTTTCATGTCTAAGTTTTTTATTTAAAAAATAATTTCTAATCCTACTTTGCGCAAGTCAGGTGTCTCCTAAAATTTAAAAGACGAGCATTAGAGCACCTTTCAGAACAAAGGTTTAAGAGGAGCTTAAATATTTAAGACTTTCTTGCTAGAAATGAAGTGACGATCAACGAAATGGCGCCACCCACGACCATGATAAAAGTTTGCCACCCATGGAAAACAAAGGTAAAGGCAACAGCCTCGGAATGCGGAATCTGGTAAAGAAAAACCAATCCTGCGGGTACAAGGGCATGATAAGATCCTGTGCCTCCAGGTAATGGTGCGGCCATCGCAATTGATCCAATTGCAAAAAGGGAAAGCACTGCGCTTAACCCCAATTGACTTGTTTCTTCAAAAGCAAGGATCACACAGTAACTCATGATAAAATACAACAGCCAGATGGCTAAAGAATAAAAAATGAAAAGGGATTTTTTCTCCAACTTAAAAACCGCGGCCAATCCTTGCTTAAATCCAATGAGGGTTTTTTTCAGAAAATTATTTAGTTTTTGATTTCGCTTGGCAAGCCAATAAAAAAACAAGACCACACCTATACCGGCAACACCCACAATAAATAACCCGGTAACCTTTCCCCACAAGCCTGAAGTTTGAATTGGCAATGTTCCGATAAATGCAAAAAGTTTTTCAGACTCAGCTATAAATGCTAAGCCGATGAGAATAACGAGGCAAAGTAAATCGATCAGGCGTTCCACCACCACTGTGCCAAATGAAATTTCAACGGGAATTTTATTGAGCTTATACAGGTTGTAACATCTGGACACTTCACCTCCGCGCGGAATAACCAGGTTTACTAAATAACCGACCATTACCGACAGCAAACTTGCTTTTAGTGTGGTTTTATGGCCCGTTGGCTCCATTAACATTTTCCAGCGTTCTGCGCGAAGCATATGACTGATCATAGCAATGCCTGCCATCAGCATTAGCCAACCCTTATCAGCTTGTCTCCATGTATTGTAGATGTATTCCCACTTATTTTCACCCTCACTCACTTGTAATCCGCGCAAGGAAAACCAAATGAGAAATCCAGTTACAGTGAAAATTAATGCGTACTGAATGAAAGCCTTGAGATAGGATGACACTATTAGATCAGTTTATTGTCAGGGGAAGGAAAAATTAATGTTGGTTTGAATTTTTTAGCTTCTTCAAAATCCATAGAGGCATATGAAAAAATAACAACAATATCGCCTATTTGAGCTTTTCGTGCTGCCGGTCCGTTTAAAGTAATCGTTCCAGAGCCTCTTTGCCCCTTTATTGTATAGGTCTCTAATCGCTCTCCGTTATTCACGTTCACTACGGTGACCTTTTCGCCTTCAATCATGTTGGCCGCATCCAATAAATCCTCATCAATGGAAATACTGCCCACATAGTGCAATTCGGCCTGTGTGATTTTAACGCGATGGATTTTAGATTTTAATACTTCTATGAACATAATTTTTAAATCCGAACCTTAAGGGAATTATTTGGACGTAAAGATAATCCCGATCGCTATCAGGACAAAAACATATTATCGATCAATCGTACTTCACCAACGAAGGCGGCTATACATAGAATAGGTGAAACTGATTCTTCAACGCTACTCAGCAATTTTAGGTTTTCACTATCTGCCACTTCAAAATATTCAAGCTTAATTTCTCGATCATGTTCAACTATTTGCTGAACCAATATTTTCACTTCTCCTATTGTTGAACCGCCTTTCAACGAGGTACAGGCACGCGTAAGTGCCTGATGGAGAACAATTGATTTTCTGCGTTGATCGCTTGTAAGCCGAGTATTGCGTGACGACATCGCTAACCCATCGGGTTCGCGCATGGTGGGTATGCATCGCAATTTTACATTGAATTTAAGCTCATGTACCAACTGACGAACAATGGCAAACTGTTGCCAATCTTTTTGGCCCAGATAGGCATGGTCAGGCTCAACAATATGAAGGAATTTAGATACCACCAATGCCACCCCGCTAAAATGACCAGGCCGGAATTCTCCTTCCATAATCTTATCGAGATGCCCAAAATCAAATCGAACCATGCTGTGCGACTCGTACATGTCACGGCTATCCGGGGAAAAAAGCGCTTCGCATCCGGCATTTTTCAGCATAGCAATGTCTATCTCCGGAGTTCGGGGATATTTCTGTAAATCAGCCTGATTAGTGAACTGGGCAGGATTGACATAAATGGAACAAACGGTAATGGAATTTTCGTTTCGAGAGGCTTGAATAAGGGAAAGATGACCTTGGTGAAGAGCACCCATGGTAGGTACAAAACCAACGGTTTTATCCAACCTCCGTTTTTCAACTAAAAATGCTTTTAGGGGAGCGATTTCCCTGAAAATCTGCATGTTGTAAAGCCTTAAAAAGGGTGGTAAAGGTAGGTTAATTGTGGAAAGATGTTGAATACGGGGGCTAATTTTTGTACTTTTGTGCCTCGTTTCCCGTTCAGTCACTAATCCAAGTACTATGTCAAAACTCAGAATTCTCTACGTAGCCAGTGAGATAAACCCTTTCTTACAAACCTCAGAAGTTGCCGATTTCGTGCGTAAACTCCCTCAGGCCATGCAGGAAAAAGGGATGGAGATCAGGATTCTGGTGCCTCGTTTTGGAATCATCAACGAACGTAAAAACAGGCTTCATGAAGTAGTCAGGCTGTCAGGTATTAACATTGCTGTGGGCGATGAAGAGAAGCCGTTGACTATCAAAGTAGCCTCTATACCTAATGCAAAGCTGCAGGTATACTTTATTGATAACGAAGATTACTTCCACCGCAAGTCTGTTTTCCACGATAAGGAAAATCGTTTCTATGCCGACAACGATGAGCGCGCTATCTTCTTCTGCAAGGGTGCTATTGAAACCGTGCGCAAACTAGGATGGGCTCCTGACATCGTGCATTGCAATGACTGGATCACAAGCTTTATTCCGCTGTACTTGAAAACCACGTACAAGAATGATCCATTATTCAAACAGACAAAAACAGTGTTCACTATTTATAATAACAGCTTTAATTTTAAGTTTAAAGATGATATCATGACCAAGGTGAAGATGATAGACATTGAAGATAAAATGCTCGGAAATTTAAAAACAGCCGACTATGAAGGTTTTATTAAAATGGGCATGGAGTTTTCTGATGCCGTCATCACGGCCGGTGAAAACAAAAAACTGGAAGGCCTCTTCAAGAAAATGAAAGAGAAGAAAGTTGAATCCATTGATAAAGACGAAAATTACACCGAAACGTACTATAATTTATATAATGAACTTGTGGGTTAAGCGAACCGGACAGTTTCTCGTGGCTGTCCTGTTTTTAATGTCTTGTGAAGACGATTCATTTCTCTTAGGATTTCCAAACAAAAACAAAAAATTCAATGTCCGATATCAGGAACTGTCATTAGGCAGTTCTGTTTTACTGGTGGATTCTGTGGTAACAGATAACACGGAGATTCCTTCCAGGTTTCTAACAGGCCGATACCTGGACAACGCGTTTGGAGAGGTTCGTTCCGAATCGTATACAGAATTCTTTCCGGTCACGGATACCATCCTCGATCAAAATAATGCGGTTTTTGATTCCATGACCATCCAATTAAGGTTTGATGGATATGTGTATGGCTCCGGTGGAAAAACAACGGAGACACTTTCCTTGCATCAATTGCAGGAGAATTTAAATGAAGATTTATTTACGGACAGCCTTAACTTTAATTATTATTATAATTCCAGTATTGCATACGATCCTACCCCGATTACCACGGCTTCTATTGACGTTTCCTATGATAGTATAAAGAAAATCTCCACTTCACCAGATACGTTACTGTATACTTTTAAAACCGATAATACGAATTCTTTTGCGGTTCAACTTTTTAATTTTATTAAGACAAATGATTTTCCCGACACGACTTATTTTGATGAGTTCATTGAGGAATTCAAAGGCTTGGCTATTGTTCCCTCATCCACCAATAGGAAGATACTGGGCTTTAGCCCAACGAACTCACAATCAAGGATAATCCTTCACTACCATATACCAGGCACTGATTTGTTAACAGCTAATTTGGTTTTCTCTGTAAGCAGTTTTAACAGAATTACAACAGACCGGTCAGCTTCAGATTTATCAGGACTATCTTCTTATCAGGAGTTTGACGTAACAGATTCACGCTATATTCAATCTGGGTCTCCTGTAATTACACAACTTGACTTAAGTAATTTCTATTCCTTTGCAGATACCATTCCAAATCTTGTTATCAATTCTGCTGAACTTATATTCACACCGGAGGGAGTAGTGGAAGGGCTTGAAAGGCCAGCTTCTATTGCAGTGCGCCTCCAGCATGAGAATAATCAATTTTTAAATGTACGGATCCAGCAAGATCGGGATAGGCTTACCGGTTATGAAAATCTAGCATTAAACGGACGATACTATGCGGCAGGTAATGACCTCGGATCACTGGCGACCTTAACCTACCAAGATAATGATAATAGATTCTCAGGTTTTGTTACCTTATTTTTTCAGAATCTTTATAAAAATAAAACAAAGGATGATAAAATAATGTACATCAGTCTTAACCCTTTTGATCCCACGATAGGCAAAAGCGTGAACCGACTCGTTTTTAACAAAAATAGCATTAAGTTAAAGATCCACTATACCAAACCAATTTCATCTAATCTCTAAATAATCATGTGTGGAATAGTTGCTTATGTTGGTCATCGTGAGGCGCAGCAGGTAATTATCAAAGGCCTGAAAAGACTTGAATACCGGGGCTATGACAGTGCCGGTATAGCCCTGTTGAACAATGGCCTCAACGTATATAAAAAGAAAGGCAAAGTTTCTGAACTGGAGGAACATCTAAAGGGTATTGATCTCACCAGTCATATCGGTATTGGTCACACCCGGTGGGCTACGCACGGTGAACCAAATGATGTGAATGCCCACCCACACTATTCATCTTCCAAAAAATTGGCCATTATTCACAATGGTATTATTGAGAACTATAGTTCATTAAAGCAAGAGCTAACCAATAAAGGTCATTCCTTTTCGAGTGATACGGACACGGAGGTTTTGATTCATTTCATTGAAGACATCCAGGAAAATAACAATTGTACGTTGGATGAAGCCGTTCGCCTTGCCCTAACGAAAGTTATCGGAGCATATGCAATTGTGATCATGTCACTGGAGGATCCGAATTTGTTAATAGCCGCTCGTAAAGGAAGTCCACTGGTCATCGGTATTGGAAAAGATGAGTTCTTCATGGCCTCTGATGCTACACCTATTATTGAGTACACAAATGAAGTCGTATATCTGAACGACCTGGAGATTGCCATTATCGACAACGGGAAACTCAGAATTAAAACGGTGCAGGATGCTCCCCGGACTCCGTATATTGAAAAACTGGAGATGGAGCTCGAGACCATTGAAAAGGGCGGGTTTGATCACTTCATGTTGAAAGAGATTTGCGAACAACCTCGCTCTATCAAAGATTGTTTGCGCGGCCGGTTGGATTCTCAGTCTGGAAGATTAGTGTTAGGTGGTATTCGCGAGTATGTTAACAAACTAGCCAATGCTGACCGAATTGTTATTGTAGCGTGCGGAACATCCTGGCATGCCGGGCTGGTAGCGGAGTACATGTTTGAGGAATTTTGCCGGATTCCAGTTGAAGTGGAGTACGCCTCTGAGTTTCGGTATCGCAACCCGATTATACGTGAGGGCGATATCGTGATTGCTATTTCACAATCCGGAGAAACGGCTGATACACTTGCCGCTATTGAGTTAGCAAAATCGAAAGGTGCGATCATCTTCGGAGTTTGTAACGTGGTGGGTTCATCTATTGCTCGTAATTCACATGCTGGATCATACACGCATGCAGGCCCCGAAATTGGTGTGGCCAGTACAAAAGCATTTACCGCTCAACTTACTGTACTGAGCATGATCTGTTTGATTGTAGCGCAGAAGAAGGGCACCATCACAGATCAGAAGTTTCATGAAATGCTGGTAGAGTTGGAGAACATTCCAGCTAAAGTTGAGCAAGTATTAAAGCTGAATGACGAGATTAAAGAAATAGCAGAAACGTTTAAAGACACGTCTAACTTTCTGTACCTCGGACGTGGTTATAATTTTCCGGTAGCATTGGAGGGCGCATTAAAACTGAAAGAGATTTCTTACATCCATGCAGAGGGCTATCCTGCTGCCGAAATGAAGCACGGACCAATTGCCTTGATCGATGAAGAAATGCCTGTTGTGTTTATTGCTACACACGATAGTTCATACGAAAAAATTGTTTCAAATATCCAGGAAGTAAAAGCACGAAAGGGACGCGTGATTGCCGTGGTTACCGAAGGTGACAAGCTCATTCCTACGATGGCAGAGTTTGTAATTGAAGTGCCGGCTGTACAGGAAACCTTAATGCCAATTGTATCTGTTATTCCGTTGCAGCTATTGTCGTATCATATTGCTGTTATGCGTGGTTGCAATGTGGATCAACCTCGGAACTTAGCGAAGTCGGTTACGGTAGAGTAAAGTCAAGTCGCTTTCAGGTATTCTTTTTTCAGCAGCGAACAAATCTTGTAACGTTCATCGTGTGTGTCTTCATACACAGCTTCCAACAATTCATACACATGTTTTACGCCAATTCGTTGGCACCATTCAAATGGACCGTATGGGTAATTTGTACCTAGCTTCATAGCCATGTCAATATCTTCGCGCGCGGCAGTTCCTTCCTGCACGGTGTAATACGCTTCATTGATGATCATGCAGATGATTCTCGGAGTAACTAATCCCACGCGGTCGTCTACCAAAAGAAAATCTGTATGGAGTGTTTTGCAAATTTCTGACAGGCTGACTTCGTCCTCTTTCTTCAGTACGCTTACTTCCAGCACACTTCTGTTTAAGAATGTAGGCAGACCGTTAAAACCAAAAAGTTGTGCTTTGATGTGATGATTAGCAAGGTTAGAAAGCTCGGCCAAGGAAATCTTGGCAGTATTTACAAAAATTTTTGAGTTCAATTTGTCCGTATAGATCTCAACTTGGAACGGATCTTCATCTAAAATAAAATCAAATACCAGGTCGTTACCGAGAACAAACCGCTCAGCTTCGCGGTGATCTTTCTCCTGGATGTAATGATGCGCCTCACCAAACTTGGTTTTTGTTTCCTCTAAATTCGTTGGTTCACCAATGACCAAAATATTCATATGCGATTCGGGATTGTTAAGTACTTTTGGGACAGATGCTAAGTTAATTTTTAAACCTCAAAATCATGTCAAAAAAGATAGTTTATTCTGCAAATGCACCTGAACCGATTGGCCCATACAGCCAGGCTGTACACTACGGCAACATGCTTTTTATAAGCGGGCAGATCGCCATTCAAAAACCTTCCGGAAATCTTATTACTGAAAATATAGTAGCTGAAACAGAGCAAGTGATGCTTAACCTGGCGGCTATTTTAAAAGCTGCTGATATGGATTTTTCTAATGTAGTGAAAAGCACCATCTTCCTAAAAGACTTTAATGACTTTGCGAATGTAAATGAAGTTTATGGTAAATGTTTTCAACAGAATCCACCTGCGCGCGAAACGGTAGAAGTAAGTCGTCTGCCGAAGGATGTAAATATTGAAATTTCGTGTATAGCTATTAAATAGACATTAGTCAGTAGTCATTGGTCATTAGGCGACACCAACTAATGACTAATGACTAAGAACTAATGACTAAGAACTAATGACTGGCCTTCGCCCACATATCCCTTAATGCTACGGTTCGGTTAAACACAAGTTTGTTGTTTGTAGAATCCGTATCAAGACAAAAATATCCTTTACGCAGAAACTGATAGCGCTCATTCATTGTAGCAGAAAGTAATTCCGGCTCCGCGTACACAGTTTGAACAATAAGGGAATTGGGATTAAGATGATCCTTAAATTCTCCATCGGCATCTGCGACATTCTCTACTTTAAAGAGCCTGTCGTACAAACGAACTTCTACAGGTACTGCGTGTGAAATGCTTACCCAATGTAGCGTACCCTTCACATTAATGCCAGAAGTATCCGATCCGCTTTTGCTCTCCGGAATGTAAGTACAATGAAGCTCTTTGATTTTACCCTCCGCATCTTTGATGAAACCTTCACATTTAATAATGTAAGCACTTTTCAAACGCACCATTTGACCCGGTGCCAGGCGAAAATATTTTTTAGGTGCCACCTCCATAAAATCTTCCTGCTCAATGTACAACTCACGACTAAAAGGAATTTTACGGCTTCCTGAACTCACATCCTCCGGATTATTCTCGCTTTCCAGCATTTCAGATTTGCCCTCGGGATAGTTAGTCAGCACAACTTTTATAGGATCAAACACCACCATCCTGCGTGAGGCGATTTTGTTGAGGTGTTCACGCACGCAGAATTCGAGCAACCCAACGTCAATCAGATTTTCTCTTCTGGCTACGCCAATCTTGTCGCAGAATTCGCGAAGGCTTTCTGGTGTATAGCCGCGCCTGCGCACTGCACTAATCGTTGGCATACGCGGATCGTTCCATCCTGTTACATGTCCTTCATTCACTAACTGAAGCAGCTTGCGCTTACTCATGACCGTGTATGTCAGGTTTAAACGAGCAAACTCAAATTGCCTTGACGGATAGATCTCCAGTTTTTCAATAAACCAATTATACAAATCGCGGTGCGGAATAAATTCTAGCGTACAAATACTGTGTGTGATGTTTTCAATGGCATCACTTTGACCGTGTGCAAAATCATACATGGGATAAATACACCACTCATTGCCAGTCCGGTGATGATGCGCATGTTTAATACGGTACATGATCGGATCGCGCATGTGCATATTTGGATGGCTCATCTCCACTTTCGCTCGCAATACTTTCTCGCCATCTTTATACTTGCCAGTTTTCATCTCCTCAAACAACTTCACATTTTCGTCTATGCTGCGACTTCTAAACGGACTGTTCGTTCCCGGTTGAGCCGGTGTACCTTTGCCTGCTGCAATCTCTTCACTTGTGCTATCATCCACATAGGCCAATCCCTTTTTGATCAACTTCACAGCAAAATCATAGAGTTCATGGAAATAATCGGAAGCATAAAGTTCCTGCGACCAATTGAAACCCAACCAATGAATATCGCTTTTAATACTCTCGACATACTCCTTTTCTTCTGTCACCGGATTGGTATCATCAAATCGCAGATTTGTTTTGCCACCGTATTTTAATGCAAGTCCGAAGTTCAGGCAAATGCTTTTTGAGTGACCGATATGCAGATAGCCGTTAGGTTCAGGAGGGAACCGGGTAATAATGCTCTTATACTTTCCTTCCTTGAGGTCGTTTTCGACAATCTCTTCCAAAAAATTTAAACTTTTCTCTTCTATCATGGGGTATAGGTATACAGATATGGGGCATAAGGATATAAAGGTATAGCTTTCCTTCATACCTTATACCTTATACCTTTATACCCTTACATTCTTTACCTCATGAGAGACGTTCGCGTACGATTTGCCCCCAGTCCCACAGGAGCCCTGCACATTGGTGGGGTGCGGACTGCACTCTATAATTACCTGCTTGCCCGCCAGCACAAAGGCACCATGATTTTACGAATTGAAGATACCGACCAGGGCCGCTTTGTTCCGGGTGCTGAAGAGTACATTTTAAAATCATTGGCATGGGCAGGAATAAAAATTGATGAAGGCGTAGGTGTAGGCGGACCGTATGCACCGTACCGTCAATCAGAACGGAAAGGTATTTACCTGCAGTATGCTCAACAACTGATTGATCAGGGGTATGCTTATTATGCTTTCGATACGGAGCAAGATCTGGAGGCTATGCGCGATCGTTTGAAAAATGAAGGGAACGATAATCAGCAATACAGCAGTGCTACGCGTTTGCAAATGCGCAATTCACTGAACCTTTCTGAAAGTGAAGTGAGTACATTACTAAAATCGGGAGCTTATGTCATTCGATTAAAAGTTCCGTCAAACGAAGAGGTAAAGGTGATCGATCTGATTCGTGGAGGAGTAATTGTGAACTCATCGCAAGTAGATGATAAAGTGCTGATGAAATCAGATGGGATGCCGACCTATCATTTAGCGAATGTGGTCGATGATTATCTGATGAAAATATCACACGTAATACGCGGAGACGAATGGCTTCCTTCAGCTCCTTTGCATGTATTGTTATACACGTACCTGGGATGGACAAAAGAAATGCCTCAATTCGTTCACTTACCGCTTTTATTGAAACCCGATGGCAACGGTAAATTAAGTAAACGCGCTGCCGATCAAATGGGGTTCCCGATTTTTCCGTTAACATGGACTGATCCTGAATCAGGAGAAATTGCTAAAGGATTTAGAGAGAGTGGATACATGCCGGAGGCACTGATTAATTTCTTAGCCTTTTTGGGATGGAACCCCGGCACCACACAGGAAATCTTTTCAATGGAAGAATTAATTGAGGCCTTCTCCATTGAACGGATTGGAAAGACGGGGGCAAAATTTGATATACAAAAGGCGCAATGGTTCAACCAACAATATTTGCGAGCAAAGTCTGATGATGAGCTGACCATTTACCTGTTAGAGTCGTTGGCAAAAGAAAATATACCTTGCACGAAAGAGAAGGCGCTAAAAATCTGTTCCATCATGAAAGAGCGCGTTACTTTTCCGCAGGATTTTTGGGAACAGGGTAAGTTCTTTTTTATTGCTCCCGTTTCATTTGATGAATCAGTGACGAGTAAAAAATGGAATGACGATGTAGTGAAGGTGCTATCCGCTTACAAAGCTGCACTTAGCAACATCAGTACGCTGGATGCTGCAACTGCCAAATCAACATTGGAAACTGTAACGAACGAGTTAAATATTCAGTCGGGTAAAATTATGCAGGCATTCCGTGTTTCAATTACAGGTGGTGCTTCCGGTCCGGATTTGATGGTGACACTGGAAATTCTGGGCAAAGAAGAAGTAATAAACCGCTTGGGGTACGCCTTACAAACATTAAAAGTGAAAGTGTAAATTACAGTTATGGCAAAAACAGACCCTAAGAAAAAAAAGAAGCCTCGCGTTCATAAAGACCTGCAGGGCTTTGAAGTATCGATTAACCAGTTTGGTGAGCTGAGTTCGAACATGAATATTGAAAAAATCAACGAGTTTCTGGACAAAAACGTTGATGATAAAAAATTAGCCGAGCGTGACGATTACGAGGAGGTTAAAAAAGGCAACCTGCCTGCCGGCAGGCAGGGAAGAAAAAAGAAAAAATAGCTGCAAACTTGTAGCTTACCTCAATAAAAATAGTTTGTATGACTCTCAAACTTGGCATTATCCGCGAAGGGAAAAACCCGCCCGATAAACGTGTTCCGTTTACTCCGTTGCAAACAGAGGAAATTGAACAGCGCTTCTCGAATGTTAAAGTCGTAGTCCAGGAAAGTCCGATACGATGTTTTAAGGATAATGAATACCGCGAACTGGGAATTGAAGTGGCAGCCGATGTAAGCGATTGCGATATTTTGATGGGCATTAAAGAAGTTCCCATTGCGCAACTCGTTGACAAAAAAACATATTTATTTTTTTCGCACACCATTAAAATGCAGCCTCATAACAAAAAACTGATGCGATCTCTTCTGGAGAAAAAAAGCAGGATGATTGATTACGAGGTGTTGAAAGACAAGCTTGGAAACCGTTTGGTAGCTTTTGGTCGGTTTGCGGGAATTGTGGGTGCCTACAATGGACTTTGGACGTACGGAAAACGGTACGATAAATTTTCGCTGCGCAGGGCTTTCGAGTGTTTTGATGTGAATGACCTGAAAATTGAACTGCGGAAAGTGAAACTGCCTCCCATGAAAATTATTCTAACCGGTGCGGGCCGTGTGGGCAAAGGTGCGATGGAGACTTTAGATACGGTGGGTATTCGAAAAGTTAATTCACATGACTTTTTGCATCACACCTATGACGAGCCTGTGTACGTACAACTGAGCAGTGCCGATTATCACACACGAAAAGAGGGCGGGCATTTTAACCGTGAAGAGTTTCACATGCATCCTGAAAAATACAATGGTGATTTTGTGAAATTCGCCTGTGTGGCAGATGTTCTGCTGGCTGGGGCCTACTGGAACCCGAAAGCACCGGTATTGTTTACGGTGCAAGACATGCTCTCGCCTGATTTTAAGATTAAAATTATTGCCGACATCACCTGCGATATTGGTGGATCAATACCCAGCACCAAAGTAGCTAGCACCATTCCCGACCCGATTTACGATTACGATCCGGCCACCGATTCAGTGAAGCCACCGCTCTCGAATGAAAAGTTTATAACCGTAATGGGCGTTGATAACCTGCCATGTGAATTGCCCCGCAGCGCCTCGGAAGAATTTGGCAGAGATTTATTAGATCGCATACTACAACCGCTGTTGGTGAAAGATGTAGACAAGATTATTGAGCGGGGTACGCTTACGAAAGACGGAATGATTACACCCGGGTTTTCTTACTTGAAGGACTATGCTTCATAACCAAGATAATTTAAAAAAAGTATACTTTAAAATTTGCATCCTTGTGTGCGTGTGCGTGAAGTATCCTATGAAAATCTCTTCGCAACTTCTTCCCAATTGACAATATTCCACCAATTAGAGATGTATTCATTTCTCTTGTTCTGGTATTTTAAATAGTATGCGTGTTCCCATACATCCAATCCAAGCAACGGAGTTCCTTTAAAATCAGAAACATCCATCAAGGGGTTATCCTGATTGGGAGTAGAGCCAATTTTTAGTTTTCCGTTTTCCTCAACCAACCACGCCCAGCCTGATCCGAAGCGTGTCATCGCGGCTTGCGTAAATTGTTCTTTAAATTTCTCAAAGGACTCAAATGATCCATTAATAGCCTCGGCCATTTTTCCTGTGGGACCAACACTGTTGGGGTTCATCACCATCCAGAAAAAATTATGATTCCATGCACCACCACCGTTGTTACGGGCTTTGGCAGAAAGTTTAGAGGCGTTTGCAAAAAAATCAGTCTCTGTTTGATAGGAAATATTTTCTGCTGCAATGGCATCGTTCACATTTTTTACGTAGGCTGCGTAATGTTTGGAGTAATGAATATCCATGGTCATTGTGTCAATATTTGGCTCCAATGATTCTTTGGGGTAAGGTAACGGAATTTGTGTGAATAGAAACGCATCACCTGATTGCGTTTGTGTTGTTGAGCCACAAGCGGCTTCTGCAATCAAAGATGTTCCAACCGTAGTAGCAAGCGTTATCTTCATGGAGTCGCTGATAAATTTTCTTCTGGTTGTTTTCATACGGTAAGTCTGTTTAGAGAGTATAGAACTTTACGCACTGGTTCGGGTTTATAAGGGGCAAGTAAATTTACCTAAAAATAATTAGCTTGCAGTAACCAACTATAAGTGTTATGAGCGACATTTTATACAACGAAATTCCTTCGCTTGATCTGGCAGATTTTTATGGCGGGGATGCAGAGAAGAAGAGTAAGTTTGTTGCCGCCTTAGGAGAAGCATACAACAACATTGGATTTGTGGCAATTCGCAATCATTATTTAACGGAAGAATTATCGGCAAAGCTTTATACAGCGATTAAGAAGTTCTTTGCTCAGCCGGACGCGGTAAAACAGAAGTATGAATTACCAGATCTTGCCGGGCAGCGTGGATATATTGGAAAAGGTAAGGAACATGCGAAAGGCCGGAACACAGGTGATTTAAAAGAATTTTACCATGTAGGGCAAGAAGTGCTGGATGGTGATCCCATAAAAAAAGAATATCCGGATAATGTATGGCCTGATGAACTTACAGAATTCAAGGAAATAAGTTTAGATGTGTATCAACGCCTTGAAAAGACAGGCGTACACATGTTACGTGCCATCGCGTTGTACCTGGGTCTTCCAGAAAATTACTTTGATGCAAAAGTTAAAAACGGAAACAGCATCCTTCGTCCCATACATTATTTTCCAATTGAAGATCCAGATTCCGTACCAGCTGATGCCGTTCGTGCAGCAGAACATGGTGACATCAATCTCATTACGTTGTTAATGGGAGCAAGTGCAGATGGCCTTCAGGTGTTGAGAAGGGATGGTAAGTGGATTCCAATCACCGCACTTTCTGATCAACTGGTAGTGAATGTTGGCGATATGCTTGAACGCCATACCAATAAAAAATTAAAATCAACGATACACCGTGTGGTAAACCCACCGCGAGAAAGGATGAATACGCCACGTTACTCAATACCGTTCTTTATGCACCCGCGCTCAGAAATGGATCTTACCTGTCTGAAGAATTGTATTGACGCTGACCATCCAAAATTATTTGAGGATATTACTGCGGGCGCATTCCTGGATCAGCGATTAGCTGAAATTGGTCTCAAGAAGAAATAGAATCACCGAAACAAAAGCCCCTTGTTTCAGCGCGTCCGATACTATGTTTTCTTAAAAGATGTGCTCATGCTGGCACTTACCACGTTTGGCGGGCCACAAGCACACTTAGCACACTTTCAAAAAGTTCTGGTTAATAAACGCGGCTATCTTTCGGAAGGTGATTTGATGGAACTTAATTCACTGTGCCAGATTTTACCAGGCCCCAGCTCTACACAAACACTTGTTGGTATAGGGTACCGGATAGGTGGAGCCAATCTGGCCTATTTAACATTACTGGTGTGGACGTTGCCCTCGGTCATTTTTATGACCATCATCGCGATTTCACTTTTCGATATTCAGCAAAAAAACTGGTCGTTGGAATTTACCCGGTTTATTCAACCTATGGCCGTTGGGTTTGTCAGCTACGCAGCGTATACCATTAGTTTAAAAACGGTTCATACGAAAACCGGAATTTTTATCATGATCGCCTCAGCAATAACCTCCTATTTTATTCAAACTCCCGTTATTTATCCGATCATTTTACTTTTAGCTGGCGTGATCGCGTCATTAAAATTTCGTGGACTTCAGAAGGAAGCGAAAGAGAAGATAAAAATCCAATGGGCAAATTTCTTATTGTGGATTGGCGTGCTTGTTTTTGCAGCCCTATTAGGCCTGGCAACAAGAAGTATTCCGGAAGTTACCAGACCCATTCGTCTCTTTGAAAATTTTTATCGTAACGGAAGCCTTGTTTATGGAGGTGGCCAGGTGTTAGCTCCGATGCTGTATACTGAGTTTGTAACGAAAGATTCTGTAAAAAAAAGTATGCGACCCGTGGAATTTAGTAAAAAGGGATACCTCAGTCATGATGAATTTCTGACCGGATATGCAATCGTTCAGACGCTTCCGGGACCGGTTTTCGGTTTCAGTGCTTTTATTGGTTCACTCGCGATGCGAGAATATGGAACGGTGGGTGAAATTATTGGCGCATTTATGTCAGCGGCAGGTATTTTTTTACCGGGTACATTTCTGATTTTTTTTGTGATACGGTTTTGGGGCAGCCTGAAAAAATATCGAGCGGTACGCGCTTCTTTAGAAGGTATTACCGCTGCCAGTGCGGGTTTAGTGGCGGCAGCTGCTGTTATTCTTTTTCAACCCTTAGATAATACTTTTTTAAATTTCTCCTTTACGATTGGTACATTTTGCTTGTTATCATTCACACGAGTTCCTTCTCCGTTTATTATTCTGGCGGGATTGCTTTTAGGGTTTCTTCTTTAAAAGGCTATTTACGAGAACCGTAAAAAAATGTAATGAACAGCGTAGGGTAGGCAGAATAATTTTTAGCAGTGGGTACCATTTCTATATCACGCGTATAGGCATCTAATAAAAAACCACCTTCAAAACCTGTTACCTGGGTTTTAAAAACTCCCAACTCAAAGTTGAGAGCCGCTTTTAAATTTGCTCCAATGGCAATGCTGGATTCTCCTAATCCTTCAAATAATCTTCCGGGTCCCAAAATGTATTCTGCTGGAATACCCGGATTGTACTGTTCGCGTATAGTTAAAAGACCCCCTCCATCCGGTGAATACTCTACATAATAGGGAGCAACGATACCAAGTGAGGGACCTGCTGCAAAAACGGCTTTTATTTCTACTCCTTGCTGGGGTGCTTTTTTGAATAAGATGAGGTCGCGGCCGTATTGAAAACGGAACGAATACAAATAATTATTTTTACCGTAGGTGTAAAAGTTTCCGTTGTAGTTACGTCTCGATTCCTGCGGGTGTTTCACGTTCATGATTTCGAGACCAAAGGTTTCGAGCATCTTTTCGTTGAGCTTCCGTGATTTTTTGAACACAAATCCTCCGATTAAGCCACCTGAAGTATTTTTATTGATACCCCAGGTAAACTCCGACTGATATTCGTAACTATCCAGCGTTTGACTGAATCCTGACGTTGGAATAATTACCAGGAGAATTATAACCGTAAAAATATTTTGTACCCGCACCATCCTTCTAGAAACTTTACGATAAATTTAGAGGCTACTAAGGTAACGCAAAATTTTCACTTAAGTTATTTTTATGATTACACTTACTACATCTTATAGAGGCGCTTTACGCACCGAAAATGTACATACCCGCTCAGGAAGTTTGGTAATCACGGACGCCCCGGTAGATAATCAGGGAAAGGGCGAAGCCTTTAGCCCTACAGACCTCGTTTGCACGGCTCTTAGCAGTTGTATGTTAACCACTATGGCTATCGTGGCAGATCGTGAAAAGATAGATTTAAAGGATTTGCAAACTGAGGTGGTAAAAATCATGGGCTCAGCCCCTCGTAAAATTTCTGAAATTCAAATGGTCTTGTCGCACCCAACCCTGCAGGCGACCGAAATTCAAAAACAGAAACTTAAAAATGCAGCTCTCACTTGCCCGGTAGCGTTAAGTCTGCACGAATCGATTAAACAAACTGTGGTTTTTAATTTTTAAGTTCTGTTTTGATTTGCATGAAATCAATATCGAAATGAGAACGGTCGTAGATGGATTTGCCGTGGCGAATGAGGAGGACCTGAGGGGATTGATGCGCTACATCAAATTGTTCAGCAATTTTGTTAGACAATTCACGATAGGTCAATAAGTCCAGGAAATAGGATTTAACGTCAACCTCATCATCTTTCCAATTTCTTTCCAGGCGACTAAGGGTAGCCCTGCTTATGGAGCAAGTCGTACTATGTTTAAAAATCAGAATATTTTTTTCGGATGACTCTTTAAGAATATCTTGGAGTTGATCAGGATGTTGTAGAAAGTTCCAATTCATGCTGTAATTTTTTTAATCATACCACATTCCCTGTTCCCCCTTATCGTATCGGGGTTTTCGAATTTTCTCTTTCAGGTGATCGGGTTGAGTATCGCTTTTCTTGAATAAACGCGCCCACCATAGCTTAAAGTTCGTCAACGCATCTCTTTCTTCATCCGTGTTGTTTTTATTAGTTTTCATAAACTGCGCATCGGGATGAAGTTCCTTCTTTCCAAAAATATCATATTTCCTCATTTTGATATTTCCCTGGTAATCAGAGGCGCGTGCAAATGCTTTGCCCGGTTCACGTGTGTCGAGTGCCTCATCGGCACTGCTCGGGTTGTGCTTATAATCCCATTTCAGACGTATGGCTTTTGAAAACTCGCTTGCTTTGATTGAATTTTTTCCGGGTACAATTCCCGCCATAGCACCCTCAGCTGCGTTGGGTCGCTTTTTATAATCTTGTTGTTTTACTTTTACCTGCAGGCCATCAACTTGGTACGTAGATTTATCCGGACGTACTTTTTTTAATGCTTCCTGGGCTGCGTTAGGATTTTTTAGGTAGTGCTTTTTAAAACGAGGCAAGCGCGTATATCCTGTAAACTCCTCACCCTGATTTCGCATCGAAGGATGAAAATCAAATTCATAATGTTTGCCAGGAACACCACCAATTTCTTTGCCCGCTTTCCCCGATGGGGTCTTCACAGGGATGGGTATCCCTTTGTTGTTCCACATTTTTCCACTTACGCTTCCTCCACCCTTGAGAGGCCTGCCAGCTTTAATATTGCCCTGAAACGTTCCTGCTTTAGCAGCTTCATTCGAAGGAGTCCGCACTCCAATTGGTATCCCTTTGTTGTTCCACATTTTCCCACTCACACTTCCTCCACCTTTCAGCGGTTTTCCTGCTTTTATATTGCCTTGAAATGTCCCAGCTTTTGCAGCTTCATTCGATGGAGTACGTACGCCAATTGGTATACCTTTGTTGTTCCACATTTTTCCACTCACACTTCCACCACCCTTTAAAGGTTTACGTGCTTTGATGTTCCCTGAAAAATCTACACCCTGTTTTCCGTAACCTGGTCGTACCTGAAACATGCGTAGATTTCCTTGATAGGTGCCCACGCTTTCGGCCCCTTCACTTGGAGATTTGCCTGCTACCGCCTGGCCTTTGTTGTTCCAACTCTTTCCACTTACACTTCCACCACCCTTCAGGGGTTTCCGTGATTTCAAATTTCCTGCATAGCCGGCTCCCTGAGATGTGAATACTTTTCCTCCGCGCATAGTTCCGCTATAGGTATCAATTTTATTGGCACCAATTCCAGGAGTTTTAACCGGAACAGGGCCTTTGCCTGTAGATATTTTGCCCGATACCGATTTATAACCGCCACCGGGTATCGATCCTTTATAGGGCCTGTCGCCAACTCGTTGACGGGATTTTTTTGGCGGAAATACAGGTTGACCTTCAACCGTTCTTTTACTGGAAAAGTTTTTACCACGAATTTTTCTTCCGGTAATATCGCCCTTCCATGCTTTACCGGGTCTTGTGGCGGAAACATAACCACCCCCAACGGTGCCTTTAAATGGCTTATCTCCAACACGCTTCCTTCCATAGTAAGGTGAAGTAGTAGGTTTGATGACTCTTCGTCTTTTTGTTTCGAAGTTTTTTGTCCGAAGTTTTCTTCCTGATATATCTCCTATATATGCTTTTTCGCCTTTTGGTTTCTTATTCCAAAAACCTGCGAATGCATTTATACTTCTTCTCGAAATATAAGAGCGAGATGCGGAGTTTGGGGTTACTCTTCCTCTCTTCGGTGGATCGGGTTGATGGCTGATTCTTTTCGTTCTGGCCAATTGTTGACGATTAGAAACGGGTCGCTCCACAGATCGTGGTTTTTTGGAGGGATTGTTAACGTACCGTCCCCTTTGCGGATAAATATTTCGTGTTTGCCCGGTAGCAGACCGTACACTTACCCGTGATTGTGAACCGCCACTCCATTTTCGCTGCGGGTCTGTTGATGCGGAACGTGACTTTGCAGGATATGTATTTTTGCCGGCTTTCTCAGGTTTTGAGCGTGCACTATTGGCGGAAGAAGGCCCTCTTGATTGAACTCTGTTATAGGATGCCTTTGATCTGGCCTTTTTCTTTTTCGGTTGCCGAAATCTGTTTTCGCGTTTCGTACTGCTTTTCACTTGAGGTTTATCCCCTTTTGTATTTTGTGCGTAAGATGCCGGCACTAGAAAAAACAAAAGAAATATGAGAAGTCCAAGGGACTTCAAATCCTTTCCGAAGGGGATATAATATGGCTGCGATCTGGTCAAAAAATCCGTTTTGGGACAGGCTAAGGTAGTAAAAATAGGTATAGGGTATACAGGTAAAGGTTACAGATCACCGTATACCCTATACCCCATACCTTATACCTTGTACCTTCTAACTTATGCCTATTTCCCCCAATTAAAACGCTAAGAGCTCCTCAATGGTATTTTTCAACCTTCCCTTCGGCAGGAAATTTTGTTCAAGCGTAGGGGCAAAGGGAATGGCCGTATCCAAACTGGCCACACGCATTACGGGTGCATCCAAGTATTGAAAGCAATGTTCGCTTATCCACGCAGCAATCTCTCCACCAATGCCACCGGTTAAGGTATCTTCATGAAGAATTAAAACTCTATTAGTTTTCTTCACCGTTTGTTCCACTGCCTCTTTATCCCAGGGTAATAATGTACGCAGGTCAAGGATGTCTGCGTTTACATGAGGCATTGTCTCTAACACTTCTTTTGCCCAATGTACACCCATTCCGTAGGTGATAATGGAAATGTCATTTCCTTCTGAAACCAATTTTGCTTTACCAATTTTTACCGTGTAGTAATCGTCCGGGATCTCGTCTTTTATTGAGCGATATAAAAGTTTATGTTCAAAAAATAAATAAGGATTTGGATCTTCAAGTGAAGCACACAACAACCCTTTTGCATCGTACGGGTTAGAAGGATAAACAATTTTTAATCCCGGAGTGTGAAAGAACCAGGCTTCATTGCTTTGTGAGTGAAAAGGTCCCGCGGCTGTACCTGCACCCGTTGGCATACGCACCACCACATCGGCTTGTTGTCCCCAGCGCCAATGTGCTTTGGCGAGATTGTTTACAATTTGATTAAACCCTTCAGTAACAAAATCAGCGAATTGCATTTCAACCATCGACTTCATTCCCTTTACTGATAACCCCAAGGCAGCACCTACAATAGCGGCTTCGCAAATGGGTGTATTGCGTACGCGTGCCTTACCGAATTTTGCCACAAACCCATCGGTGATTTTAAATGCCCCACCATATTCGGCAATATCCTGGCCCATGAGCACCAGGTTATCATATCGCTCCATGCTTTGGCGTAAGCCATCGCTGATGGAGTCAATAAAACGTTTTTCAGATTTTTTATCCGAGGTTGGCTCCACCACTTGCTGTACAAATGGCGCATTCATGTCGTCCATCTCCAACTGGGTATTGGCTTCGGGATGAGTCTCCTCAAATGCTACGGTTAATCCATCTTCAATTTCCTTCTTAATTTTCTTACGAATCGTTTCAGTATATTTTTGATCGACAACTCCGGCTTCAATTAAATACTTCTCATAATTTTCAACCGGATCTTTCTTAGCCCAGGTCTCCATGAGCTCTTTAGGAACGTATTTAGTACCCGATGCTTCTTCGTGACCCCGCATCCGGAAGGTGATGCATTCTAATAAAACGGGTCGAGGGTTTTTTCGCATCGAAGTGGCCAGTGTACTAACTGTATCGAATACTTCTAAAATATTATTGCCGTCTACTTGCACACCTTCAATACCATACCCAATGGCTTTGTCAACAAAACTTTTACAACGGAATTGTTCAACACTTGGAGTGGAAAGTCCGTACCCGTTATTTTCAATTACAAAAATCACGGGCAAGTCCCACACGGCTGCTACGTTTATGGCCTCATGAAAATCTCCCTCGCTTGTTCCGCCATCGCCATTGAAAACTGCCGTTACCTTTTTCTCTTTCTTCAGTAAACT
>JANNQJ010000026.1:0-24863 GCA_031400675.1 Cyclobacteriaceae bacterium | reverse complement strand
GTTGGAGATGCTAGTAGTTGTGAAAGGGTCAGCACTCTAATTTCCATTACATCGCCTGCTCCTGTGAGTGTAGTCACCTCCGTAACTAGCAATTATAGTGGACAGATGATAAGCTGTTTTGGATCTCAGGATGCAACAATTGTTGCAACACCCTCAGGTGGTGTAGGTTCCTATTTTTATCAGATTAATGAAATACCAGGAAATGTTACAGGAGCAATTTCCGGCATTTTCACAAATGTTGGCGTAGGAGTTCTCACATTGTCAGTACAAGATGCCAACGGTTGTTCCTCTAATTCTTCTCCGGTTAGTTTAGTTGAACCTGCAAGACTAACAGCAGAAGCCGAAGTAACACACTCACAATCGGGGAATGATGGGAGTATTGTTTTAACTGTTAGCGGGGGCGTGGATCCATACACCTACTTATGGAGTAACTCCGTTACAACAAAAGATTTATTAAATGTGCCTGCTGGAGAATATTCAGTAGAAATAACCGATATAAATGATTGTACTGAATCCGAAGAATTCACTATTGAAACAGTTGTAGGCATTGAATTGGAAGAAAGAGACGAACCTTTTGAAATTAGGTTCGATAAAGCTTCCGAATCTTATGTGCTCAAATACATTTTAAGCAAGCATTCAAAAGTTGCCGTCTCTTGCTTTGACCTTAACGGGGCAACTATCTATGAATTTTTTGATAATCAGACTGCGGGAGAGCAAAGACTGAGTTTACCTTACAAATCAACTATATCAGGGTTATTTATTATTCACTTTAAAATTAATCAAAAGGAATATTCAATTAAGGCTCTATTGATCCCATAAATATAAATTTTCAGTATCCCGCCTTAATTGCTTGCAGCACCTGACTGCTCTCCAGAAAAAAATAAATGAAGAACCCATTCAGACATGTGGAGGAAATAAAATTCAGTCCCATCGCATAGCTAAAGTTTGCCTTGCTCTCATCTTTCACTACTTTCAAGAACCAAAACAGAAAATATCCAAGCACGGGCAATAATGCGACCATAAAGAAGTACGCATATTTTATTTCGAAAAATTCAAGGAAATAAAAAATAAATCCAGCAACAGCAAGGGTGAAAACTACGGCTGTGAAAATAAAAGTTCCCTTGATGCCAAGCTTTAGACTTAAGGTGTCATCCCCTCGCTTCGCGTCCTCTTCGTGCTGGTAGACTTGAGTCATGGGGTAGTTACCCCACAACATCATACTGCTTAGCACCGCAGGAATAAGGACATGTACATTCCAACAATTCTCTAACGAAAAATTATTGATCCCAACATAACACATAATGAATGTAAAAAAACCCTGAAACAGACCAGCAGCGATCCAACCAAGAACCGGGTATTTCTTTAGCCGGATGGAGGGATGGCTGTACGCCTTTGATATCAAGCCATAGATAAACAACATCACAACAAACAAACCGTTGATTTTCCAATAGCCGAGAAAAAGTGCTACCAAATCAAATAGCAAGGCTAAGAAATACAATCCCTTATTGACAGCCGGAGGATTTTTCAGCCCACCAATACTTTTTTCATCTTTGTCAAAGTAACTGTTGTATCCGTTACTGGCAGGATAAAGAAACACATGGAGAATGATAAACACCCATAACATTCTGCTCTCATTCAGGTTAGGTGAAATAGCCAATGCAAACAAATACACGGGAAGTAAAAAATAGGAGAACGGAATTCGAAGGTGAAGCCAGGAAGAGCGTGTCAGCATAAAGACAAAGTAGATAATGCGAATGACCTAAATTAGAATTTTTTAAGGTATACTTGAATTACATGAGTTTTATTGCCTCCATAGGAACAGCTGTCCCAAAAAATCGCTTCCCTCAATCTGTATTAAGTGATTTTATGGTGAGGGCTATGCAGTTGGATTATGTGGGGAGCCGTAAGCTGAAAACTATTTTCCGTGCAAGTGGTATAGCGTATCGACACTCCGTTTTGGAAGACTATGGTAAAACCAGCGGCTTCACTTTTTATGCAAACGCAGATGATTTTGAACCTTTTCCTTCGACCGAAAGGAGAGTAGCAGAATACCGAACACACGCCCTTGCGTTAAGCATAGAAGCTATTCAGGACTGTCTCGGAGATCGGAAAGATTTCAAGGTTGATTCCATCACTCACTTGATCACCGTGAGTTGTACTGGCATGTATGCTCCCGGTCTCGATATTGAATTAGTGAAAGCACTTGACTTACGACCCAATGTGCAGCGGACTACTATAAATTTTATGGGCTGTTACGCTGCGTTTAATGCTATAAAAGCAGGAGATGCATTTTGTAAAGCAGACAAGCAAAGCAAGGTGCTTATTGTGTGTACCGAAATGTGCAGTCTCCATTTTCAAAAAGAAGGTACAGACGACAATCTATTAGCGAACGGTCTCTTTGCCGATGGGTCAGCAGCCATTTTAATGGAGGCTTCTTTGCCAAAGGGGTGTAGCCTTTCGCCAGTAGCTTTTCATAACGCTCTTTCGTTTACCGATGAGCAACACATGGCATGGGGTATCGGGAATTTTGGCTTTGAAATGAAATTATCTTCTTATGTGCCGGATGTAATCCAGGGAGGTATCCGAAAACTGACTACCGAGATGTTGGAAAAAATAGATAAGAAAGTCAGCGATATTAAACATTTCGCGATACATCCTGGCGGGAAAAAGATTTTGGAGGTTATTGAAAAAGAATTGAATATCAACAAAAATCAAAATCGACCAGCGTATCATGTGCTGAATAATTTTGGCAACATGTCTTCCCCCACCGTGTTGTTTGTGTTGAAAGAGATATTTAAAAATTTAAATTCTGAAGATGAGAATTCGGAAGTATTAAGTTTCGCATTTGGCCCCGGACTTACGTTAGAGAGTATTCTCTTTAACATTCACCACACCTGATTATGCCTGATTTTTCTAATCGATCCGATGCAGTTGAAATCATGGACGACTTAGCCAGTTCAGGAGAAATTATTAATCAAACTTTACATGAATTGGATATCATCAATCAGTTGTTGGGAGGTAATCACATAACAGTTCGCGGCCTCCATGGTTTACTTAAAAAGAATAGATCGGCCAGCAGTCTGCATGTCGTTGATTTAGGTTGTGGCAGCGGTGAAATGTTAAGAATCGTTGCGAGAAAATTTCGAAAAACTAACCCTCAGTCCACGTTTACAGGTATTGATGCCAATCCAAACATTGTGCACTATGCACAAAAGCATGTCTCTGATTTTCCTGAAATCTCCATAGTGGCCGAGGATATTTTGGGAGAAAGTTTTAGAGCGAAGAACTTTGATATCATTTTAGCTACGCTTTTTTTTCACCATTTTTCATCGACTCAACTAGCTGATATTTTCAAGAGCTTAAAAAAACATACCCGTGTTGGGCTAGTAATTAACGACCTGCATCGTCATTGGCTAGCATATTACGCTATTAAATTTCTGACAAAGCTTTTCTCAAAGTCCGCCATGGTTCAGCATGATGCACCACTTTCGGTTTTGAGGGGATTTCGAAAAAAAGAACTTATTGAAATCCTTCAAAATGGAGGCATTGAAAACTACTCCCTGAAATGGAAATGGGCTTTTCGCTGGCAATTGATAATCCGTCCTTAGGACTTCTTGCGCAAAGGGAAGAGACATTCTGGCACAATTTTTCGTAATTTTAAAATACAAATTCAAAACGTATGAAATCCATTTCAAAAATTGCTATCGCCATAATCGTAATTACAACAGCTGCCTGCTCTTCCGGGGTGCTTGGCAAAAAGGTAAAAGAGCCTTTTCAAGGTAATGCGTACGAGTCCAACAATCGCTTCTGGCGTGGAACTGGCAAAGGTTCCAGCTCACAGGATAATATCGCCCGCGGTAAAGCTGACATTGATGCCAAAGCTCAGTTAGCCGGACAAGTAAATACCACGATGAAGCAGGTAGCAGACCAATATTTAGGGCAAACTGAAAATGCGGAGGCGGCCGATGTAGCGGATAAATTTCAAAGCCTGGTTCGCCAAACCATGAATACGAATCTTGCTGATCTTCGCAAGATGGGAGAAGAGAAATTCTACAATGAAGAGAAGAAGGAGTATACCGTTTTTATTGCTTATGAAATTAAGAAAAACGCCATGCTTCGCTTTATGAAAAAACAAGCCAAAGTAGAAGAGAAAATCACCGAACGCCAACGCGAATTGATTGAAAAAATTATTGATGAAGAAATAGCGAAAGCTGATGCTGCTGATCAGGAGCAATAACGTTCAAGCGAACAACGAACCCGCTTCACAGGCGGGTTTCTTATTTTCACACATTACGAATGAGTCGCTCGCTTAGTTCAGGTAAAGTATTCGTACATAAGCCCACTGACTAATTACCCCTGACTGCTATATTTGCTTATGCCTCAACTCAAGCATATCGCCATTTCGGGAAACATTGGTTGCGGAAAAACAACCTTGGCTGAAAAACTAGCAAAGCACTACGGCTGGACACCCCTCTATGAATCGGTAGATCATAACCCTTACTTGCGCGACTTCTATGAAGATATGACGCGCTGGGCATTTCACTTGCAGATTTATTTTCTCAACAGTCGCTTTCGCCAGATCAACGAAATCAGGTCAAATTCTAACACCATTGTTCAGGATCGTACTATTTATGAAGATGCATATATATTTGCAGCCAACCTGCGTAAGAGCGGGCACATCTCGGAACGCGACTACCAAAGCTATCTCGACATCTTCAATTCGATGATTGATTTTGTGCATCCTCCTGATCTGTTAATTTATCTGAAAGCAGATATTCCCAAGCTGGTGCGCCAAATTCAAAAACGCGGTCGCGACTTTGAAGATGCGATGCGCCTTGACTATCTCAAAAATCTAAACAAACACTACGAAGAGTGGATTGGTAATTACACACTGGGGAAATTGTTAGTGGTTGATGTAACTGATCTTGATTTTGTAAAGCACATCGATGACTTTGCGTTTATCGTTGGCAAGGTTGACCTGGAGTTGAACAGCCTCTTTCATTAACTAACTTATCGGGATGCCATTAAATTGGCATTATTAAAAATGATATCATTAATTTATTTCATGACGAACTCAAAGGACATTGCCAAATCGACCCGCTTGTTCCGAAAAATTCATCGCTATATCGGTTCGGTTTTGTTTGTTTTCTTTTTTATCGTTTCACTAACTGGATTGTTGTTAGGGTGGAAGAAACATTCGGGCGGATTAATCCTGCCAAAAACAGAAACAGGAATCTCAACCAATCTGAAAAACTGGTTGCCGTATGATCGTCTTCATACAATTGCCATCCAAACATTACGCGATTCGTTGCCCAGTGAAAGTTCTGTAGCAATCGAACGCATTGATGCGCGCCCCAGTAAGGGAATTGTGAAGTTTATATTTCAAGATCATTATACCGAAATCCAATTGGACGCCACGACAGGAAATGTATTGGGTGTTACTCAACGAACCTCTGATATCATTGAACAAATCCATGATGGATCCATTCTTGATTTCGCCTTCTCAACGGGAAACGGACAAATTAAATTAGGATATACCACAGTTACCGGGTTAAGCTTATTACTGCTAACAATAACCGGTTTTTTTCTGTGGTTT
This sequence comes from Cyclobacteriaceae bacterium, assembly GCA_031400675.1. Taxonomy (GTDB): domain Bacteria; phylum Bacteroidota; class Bacteroidia; order Cytophagales; family Cyclobacteriaceae; genus UBA2336. The sequence goes on along the minus strand of JANNQJ010000026.1, from coordinate 19,267 downwards.
AATCCTGGCAGGATAAGGAGGCGGAGAAATGGGAATACGACATAAGATCAGTTTGTCAGTTTAGACAACTAGTTCTTAGTGAAAAAATTCCCTACTTTTTCTAAATCCACATTCCCTCCTGAAAGGATAATCCCAACTCTTTTCCCTTTAAAGTTTTCTTTCTCCTTTAGCAGCCCAGCAAGCGGTACAGCACAAGAAGGCTCTATAATAATTTTCATTCGCTCCCAGATCAATCGCATGGCAGCAATAATTTCTTCCTCTGTAACAGTGATTATTTTTTCTACATGATCGCGTATGATCGGAAAAGTTTTATCGCCTAATGACGTGAGTAAGCCATCAGCGATCGTATTGGATTGAGATGGTTCTATTTTTCCACTTTGCATAGAACGGTAAGCATCATCTGCTCCTGTTGGTTCTCCGGCAATTACTTTTGTGGTTGGTGAAAAATGTTTGGCAGCTAACAAAGTTCCGCTTAACAAACCTCCTCCGCCCACAGGTGCCAGAATAAAATCAAGTTGAGATGTGTCTTCAATTAATTCTTTTGCAGCCGTAGCCTGCCCTGCAATAACCTGGTAATTGTTAAAAGGGTGAATTTCTGTTGCCCCCGTTTTGGCAATCACCTCTGCTAATGTTGTTTCGCGAGATGTCAGGTTATTCTCACATTCAAATATTTGTCCACCATAACCACGTACACCTTTCTTTTTTATTTCGGGTGCAGTAGAAGGCATAACAATATAAGCTGGTATTCCCAAAATTTTAGCGGCACGTGCAATCGCCTGCGCATGATTACCCGATGAATGTGTGGCAATTCCTTTTGCTCTTTGTTCTGGTGTTAGCTGTAATGCGGAATTCATCGCTCCGCGTGCTTTGAAAGCACCAATTTTTTGAAAGTTTTCGCATTTAAAAAAAATGCTGCACCCTGCCATTTCATTAATGGCCTCACTTGTCATCACCGGTGTGTGGTGGATGTAGGGCTTAATGCGTTCGTGCGCTTCGGTTATGGTTTGTTTGGTGATTTCCATGTATAAATTATTAAATCGAAAATCTCTGATTTGAATTTATGCGATTTATAGATTGTTGGATTTTAAATCCTGTTTATCCTTCAATCCAGTGAATCCAAATCAAGACAATATTAATGCGCTTCTAACCAATTTGCACCCACACCCACTTCTACCTCCATTGGTACTTCCAGGTGCACAGCGTATTGCATCAGCTTGCTTACGTTTTCTTTCACAACGCTTTGCTCCTCTTTATGCAGATCAAACACAAGTTCATCGTGAACCTGCATGATCATTTTTGTTCGAAGCCTCTCCTTTACCAGCCAGCGATGAATGTTCACCATCGCAATTTTAATAATGTCGGCTGCGCTGCCCTGGATAGGGGCGTTAATGGCATTTCGTTCTGCAAAGCCGCGTGTGGTGATATTTCTGGAATTAATATCTCGCAAATATCTCCTTCTTCCTAAAATTGTTTCAACATACTCAGTTTCCCTCGCCTGTAAAATGGAATTATCCATGTAGCGTTTGATTGCAGGAAATTCCTTGAAGTATGATTCAATGATCTCAGCAGCTTCAGTTCGTGAAATGTTCAGATTTTGCGACAATCCAAAAGCCGTACTTCCGTATAAAATTCCAAAGTTTACTTCTTTGGCTTTGCGTCTCATGTCGGGGGTTACTTTTTCGATTGGTACTTTAAAAACTTTCGCGGCCGTGGTGGTGTGAATGTCGCGTTTGTTCTTAAAGGCTTCAATCATGATTTCATCTTTCGCAAAGGAGGCGGCAATTCGCAATTCAATTTGTGAGTAATCGGCCGACATGAAAAGATAATCTTTATCACGTGGCACAAATGCTTTTCGGATTTGTCTTCCCTTCTCGGTACGAATAGGAATATTTTGAAGATTAGGGTTATTCGAGCTTAATCTTCCGGTTGCAGCAACTGCCTGACGGTAGTCGGTGTGAATTCTTGCATCGCGCTTGCTCACCATTTTGGGTAATGCGTCTACATAGGTAGAGCGAAGTTTTTCGTATTCACGATAGTCCAAAATTTTCTTTACGATTTCATGCTCCCCTGCCAGCTTCACCAACACCTCTTCACCCGTAGCATACTGACCGGTTTTTGTTTTTTTTATTTTACCTTCCGAAAGTTTAAGCCTATCAAATAAAATTTCTCCCAGTTGCTTCGGTGAGCCAATGTTAAACTCGACTCCTGCTATTTTGTAAATTTCGGATTGAACCTTGTCGCTCTCCTTCCTCAACTCTTCTGACATTTTGGCGAGCGCTTTCTCATCAATGTTTACACCTTCATACTCCATGGCCGCCAGTACTTTCATCAATGGCATTTCTACATCTTGCATCAATTTACTGTGCCTCCGATTCTCCAGTTCCTTCGAAAGTTTTTGTTTGAGTTGCAAGGCCAGATCAGCACGTTCACAGGAATGTTGCCATTGACTTTGTTCTCCGTCTGTTAGCAATTGATATTTAACAAACTGAGCGCATAAAATGCCAAGATCGTGTGAGCCCTCGGGTTCAATCAGGTAATGAGCCACCATGGTATCGAACAACGTACCATTAACCTCCACGCCAAAATCTTTGAGCGCGAGCAAGGTCGCTTTCAGGTTGTGACCTACTTTCCCAATTTTATCATTTGCGAAAACTGCAGTAAACTTCGGCAAAATTTTCTCCGCTTCTTTTTTATCCATCGGAACAAACCCCGCTTCTCCGGAAGCAACTGAAAAAGAAAATCCAGTTAGCAGTGAATGATCAAAAACTACTTCAGCTGAAAATTCTTTCTGCAATTTCAGTTTCTCTATTAATTCAATTCTCAATTCAAGAGTATCAATAAGTTTATAAGAAACATCCGAGGGCGCGAATTTTTTAAGATCTCCTGTATTCTCTTCAACTTCTTTCTCTCCTTCTTTCACAGGTGCAGGCTGACTGCCTCCAAACATGGAAAGTTGTGATGCTTTTGGTGCCGGTGTTGACGTGGCCGGTGCAGTCGTATTATTGCTGAATATCCGCGGCATCATGGTTTTAAATTCCAGGTCTTCTATAATCGGTTTGAGTTTTTCTGAGTCAGGCCCTGTATATTTCAACGCATCCGCGTCAAACTTAATGGGTACATCCAGTTTAATGGTCGCCAGAGTTTTCGACAAGATTGCCTGGTCTCCAAACCGTTCTACACGTTCTTTTAGTTTTCCTTTTAATGCGTGGGCATTTGCTATTACATTTTCAACAGTTCCGTATTGCTTCAACAGTTCGGCTGCTGTCTTCGGCCCGACTCCCGGAATACCTGGAATGTTATCCGAGCTGTCACCTTGCAACCCCAGGATGTCAATAACCTGCGATACATTTTGTATATCCCATTTTGCACAAATCTCTTTTGGCCCCATGATATCAACCGCATTGCCCATGTAGGCTGGTTTGTACAAATGAATACGCTCCGTTACTAATTGACCAAAATCTTTGTCGGGCGTCATCATGAATACTTCAAAGCCTTCCTTCTCGGCTTGTTTGGCCAATGTGCCTATAATATCATCGGCTTCAAACCCATCCATTTCCAAAATCGGAATGTTGAACCCGTTTAAAATCTCCTTTACTTTAGGAACACCGTACCGGATATCTTCAGGCATGGCTTGCCGGGTAGCCTTGTATTCTGAAAAAATTTCATCTCGAAAAGTGGAAGCGGCCGTATCGAATGCAACACCAATGTATGTGGGTTTTTGTTTTTGCAATACCTCAAGTAGTGTGTTGGTGAATCCGAACGGAACAGAGGTATTAATACCCTTTGAATTGATACGAGGTGTTTTACTAAAGGCAAAATGAGCACGATAAATCAGCGCATAAGCGTCAAGAAGAAAAAGTTTTTTAGGAATTTCAGGCATGCAGCGAAGGTAGAGAAGATTTACGATTTTAGATTTACAATTTTGGATTTCTTCTGCCGGTTGATACATTTTGAAAACTTGATCCAAATCGTAAATCTGAAATCAAAAATCGTACATTGTGCTTACCAAAACTCAATCTTATGCCTGCCAGTAATCTTATTCAAATGTTCCTGAAGTGGGAACGAGAAACGCCTAATAACATTTTCTTTCGCCAACCTGTTGCGGGTGACTGGAAAACATGGACGTATCAACAAGCAGGTGAGGAGATCAGGAAAATAGCTTCCGGGTTATTGTCTTTGAATTTACCAGCCCGCAGCAATATCGCCATCGTTTCCAAGAACTGTGCACACTGGATCATGGCCGACCTGGCCATTTTTATGTCGGGTCATGTATCCGTGCCGTTATATGCCAACAGCTCGGCTGCTTCCATTAAGCAAATTCTCGAGCACAGCGAATCAAAAGTAATTTTTGTTGGCAAGCTGGATGATTATGAGAATCAGAAGAAAGGAATCCCAGACAACGTTCAAAAGATAACCGCATCATTCTATGGAATTAAAGATGGTTTGCTTTGGGAAGATATTCTTGAGAAACAAAAACCGTTAACCAATATTATTGATCGGGGAGATGAAGAATTGCTCACCATCATGTATACCTCCGGAACAACGGGCGTTCCAAAAGGGGTAATGTTCAACTCACAAGCGTTTGAACACACTACAAAAATCCTAATTAAATATTTGCACGCGTGGGAAACTCTTCCTGAGCATCCTCGGCTATTCTCATACTTACCGCTGTGTCACATTGCTGAACGCAACCTGACTGAAATGTTAGGGTGTTATACAGGTTCAACTATTTCTTTTGTTGAATCGCTGGAATCTTTTGGCCGCGATCTGGCTTCGGTTCAACCTGATTTATTCTTTGGAGTGCCTCGAATCTGGGCCAAGTTTCAAGAGAAAATTCTTGAAAAGATGCCGCAGAAAAAACTGGACACCTTTTTAAAAATCCCCATCCTCAGCAGCATTGTTAAGAAAAAAATTAAGAAAAACCTCGGTCTCTCGAAAGCAGGATTAAAGGGAACGGCTGCTGCACCCATACCCGTTTCTCTCTTGGAGTGGTTCGATAAGCTTGATATTCGTTTAAGGGAAATTTACGGGATGACAGAAAATTGTGCGTTGTCACATTCGAATCAAAAGGAAATTCGGTTTGGTACGGTGGGCCCTGCGATGGAATCAGTTGAGGTTAAACTCTCGGAAGAGCAGGAAATTTTAACAAAACATGTGGCATTAATGATGGGCTATTACAAAGAACCTGAAATGACCGCACAGGTGATGACGCCCGATGGTTATTTAAGAACAGGTGACCAGGGAAGTATTTCTGCAGATGGTTTCCTCACCATTACCGGACGTGTGAAAGATCTTTTCAAAACCGATAAGGGTAAATACATTTCACCCGCACCCATTGAAATGAAACTATTAAAAAATGCCGATATCGAACAGGTTTGTGTGGTTGGAATGAGTATTCCACAACCCATTGCCTTAGTCCTCTTGTCGGTAGCCGGAAAAGCGAAAACCAAAGAAGAAATTATAAAGAGTCTGACCGCCTCAGTAGCAAAAGTAAACCCAACCGTTGAGCACTACGAGCAACTAAAGAAATTGGTGATTATGCAACAGGAGTGGACCATCAACAACGGACTGATGACACCTACTATGAAGGTAAAACGCAACGAAGTAGAAAAGCTAAAAATGCCCCACTATCCTAAATGGTATGCAATGGAGGGGATTGTTGTGTGGGAGTAAAATAGTTATCAGTTAATTGCAAATTCTGTAAAGATTCTATTCACAATTAACTGATAACTACAAAAGTCTTGCTTTAAAAAACTCCAACGTGTTTTTATACGCATCATCAGCAAGTTCTTTGCTGTGTTTCGGATTGCTCGGGTTTGCGAAAGCATGATCTGCATCATAAGGTTTAATGGTTAACCTCTTTCCGGCAGCAGTCATGTTGGTTTGAAATTTATCCATCAATTCCTTCGTAATCCATTTATCCTGAGTGGGCCAAATGTTGAGGACATCGCAGTTCAGTGTTTTTAATTTTTCAACATTATCTTCCGGTTGCCCGTAGTACATCACACACGCAGCTGCTTGTCCGCTTGCTGTTAAGGCTGCTTGCATCGACTGACCTCCACCAAAACACCAACCGATAGTTCCTACTTTCGCAGATTTTCCCGCAAATGTCAATGCTCCGTTCACAATAATATTACCGCGATCCTGTTTAAATTCTCCCATATACTTTTGAGCCTCTTCGCGAGCTGCCGATACTTTTCCATCATACATATCGAGTGCCAGTACATTTACATTACCAAGGTCATTGTAAAGTTTTTCTGACTCACGCTTGATGTAATCGTTAAGCCCCCACCATTCCTGGAAAACAAAAATCCAATTATTGGTTTCTTTTTTTGCTTTCAGAAAATAGGCGTTTGCTTCCTGGCCATCAGACGTTTTCAGTTTGATCATTTTACCCACTTCGCTTTGATGAACATACGGCAGCGGGTTTAGGTGCATTGCACTAAAATCCTTGTTAGAGGCCAACATGGCAAATTTTTCTGTTGCAGGAGTGTGGCAAATGGTAATTCCATCCTGCGCTGATACAATCGTTACAAACGAAAGTACAACCAATAGTAAATAAGTTTTTTTCATGGTGATTTAGGATTAACGTTATTAAAACCCGTTTTACTCAATTTTGTTTATTCTTTCCACTGTCCGCGAATCACGCGGTCATACGTTATAAAATCGGTATTGATCGGTTCAAATCCTTTTTGTCGTAACAGCATCGCAATCTGTGCGCGGTGGTATGACGAATGATTCACTAAATGGATCATGATCATTTCCACATTATTTGTGTAAGGCTCACCCACGTAGTTGGTGTAACTCAACTCCCTGTGAAAGTTACCCTGACTTTCCACAAAGTGCAACCATTTTTTGCCGGCATCTTCAGCCATGGATTTCAGTTGATCCAATGAATACGTGCCCCATAATTTAACATCCGGAACGGGCAATCCTTTAATGCGGTGCAGCCAGAGAAATTGAGCGGCCACAATATGTCCCATCAGTGTACATATTTTTTCATCGTTCACGTTTTGTCGTTGCAAACAGTTGAGTACGCGGCTGTTTGCCCACGCATTGTATTGATACAGTTTCAGAAAGTATTCCTTCATGGTAAGCTTTCGTGTAAATTACTAAATATGAATTATATATGGTTTAGCTCAATTAATTGATCCAGCATCCATCCGGTAATACTGAAACGTGAGCGTGTGGCCGGCAGCACTTCGTGTTCAATCTGATCGCTTCGAAAAATTACTAACCTTCCTGCAAGTGGCAATACATCCAGCGAACGGTCTTGTAAATACATGCGTAATTGTCCTCCATGTTCTTCATCCCAATCTTTATTCAGATAGCAAATCACAGAAAGTTTTCGATGATCGTCTTGTCTAAATTGATCCAGGTGACGTTTGTAAAATGAGCCGGCCGGATACACCGTCATGTGTACTTCAACATCTTTTAAACTTAAAAAAAGAGTTTGGTTTAAAAACCTCACCAGTTCATCCAGGCGATCCAAGTATATCAGAATGGAGGCTGGAGAGTTTTTTTTATCCAGCCATTGAATATAATCGCCACGGATGGCCTCCTGAATTTGCAGCGACTTACTATTGCCTATGCCCGCCTTTTTAAAAGATGCTCCGTCCGATTGAAACTCCCCTGCCTGAAGAATTCCATCCACTTCTTGTTGGCTTAAAAATTGATCTGCCACCGCATATCCATGATCCGCCAAACCATTAGCAATGGTCTCAAAAACTGAATTCATGTAACAAAGTTATGATATAGAATGTCTATACTTACGAATATGGCCCGAAGTTCAAAATTCTTCCTTCAAAATTCTTCCTTCAAAATTCTTCAGTGGGCATTGGGTATCTCCTTGCTTATTCTTATTGGCTCATGCAAACCCAAAGAGGACATCGTGCTTCGTAATGTGCGGGATATTATCATTGATGCCAATACTGAGCCAACGCTTAAAGCAAAAGCTATTCTTTACAATCCCAACAACATCAGAATTAAATTGCGCAACATGGCAATCGATGTATACGTGAATGGGAAGAAATCAGGGCGCATCGATCAGGAATTAAAAATGATGATTCCGGCTGAAGCCGAGTTTATTGTGCCGCTCGAAGTAAAACTAAACATGAAAGAACTGGGTTTGCTCGATACTATTTTCGGAATGATTGGCGGCAAGAAATTAAAAGTAGAATACAAAGGATCAATCAGTGTAACATACAAAGGGCTGCCTATCCGCGTACCGGTTAACCATCAAAGCGAAGTACGCTTTAGTTTTTAGACTTCTCTAACCAAAAAAAATTAGGATGCTCTAGCCCCGACATTTCGGGCATCGTCTTGTATGTTCTCCATACGGAGATCCCGGAACAAGAGCGCGAATGAGTCAAGGTTTTTAGGATGGTGACTTACAAAATCCATTCCCAAACCCTACCTTCGTTTCTTCATGAACGATCTTTCCGATATCGACAACCTTTCAAAGCAAGTAGAAGAACTGACGCGTGAAAAGCAACATGTGATTAGCATCGTATCGCATGACTTACGGTCACCGTTGAACCGGATATTTGCCTTGACGCAATTGCTGCAAATGAATAGCAGCAACCTGACGGACGAACAAAAAGATTATCTCGAGAAAATGCACCTGATCATTGCCGATGGATTAGCCATGATGCGCAACTTGGTAGATTATCGAAATCTGGAATATCGAACAATCGATCTCCACCCAGAAACATTTAATGCGGGCGAGTTGGTAGAAACCTGTGTGAAGAATTTTAAACCTATTGCCATTAAGAAAAATATTGAGCTTGAGGTAGTGTGTGAAAATGATTTGATAGTATCTACCGACAAACAATGCTTGAATCGCGTTATTGACAACCTGCTCTCCAACGCTATTAAGTTTTCTGCTCCTCAAAAAAAAATATGGGTACGAGCTGATTTATTTTTTATCAACCACATTAAGATTGAAGTACAAGACGAGGCTCGTGGTTTTTCTTCAGCTGAAATGCCTAAGCTCTTTCATAAATTTCAAAAACTTTCAGCACGGCCAACGGCCGGAGAAAGCTCCACAGGGCTTGGATTATTTATAGCCCAATCGATGGCCGAAAAAATTGGTGGAAAAATTAAATGTATAACGACAGAGGCGGTGGGCAGTGTGTTTTCGGTTGAAATTCCGAGGGCAATCGATCAGTCAAACAAATAATAATCATCTTCTTTACCCTCCAGGATGGCCGTGAGCGATTCAATTACATTATCATCTTTGATTACGTAATCGCGCACTCCCTTCTTAATAAACCCCAACACCATGTTGCCATCATCAATGGCACTCATTATAATCAACTTGTTTTCCTCTTTCAGACGAGGTTTAATTTCTTCATAAAAATCAATGCCCGATTTTCCCGGCAAATGATAATCAACAATGTAGGCATCGGCTGATCCATTACCGTTTGAAAGGCACTCCTCTGCCGACTTAAAGCTTTTGATCTTAAAGTTCGGATTTCTGCTCAGCGACTTCTGAACGAATTCAGCATAAATTTCATCATCTTCGATGAGGTAGACAGTCATAATGAGCCAAACGTTAAGGGCATGCAATATAAAAATATTACACACTGTTTGTCAATGTTCATGTAAACGGTTTCAGGAAGCAGGAATGAGAAAAGTGAAGTTTATTGGCCCATGCCAAAAACACGGGTGGTTAAGATCACCATGATAGCAGCCAAAATGCCAACGACAAAAAAAACGATTCTGCGTGAATTGAGGGTTTTCATATACATTTCTGCCCTTTAGACCATAAAAATGGATTAAAAGTTGTAGCTGCTCAGAAAATTTGTTGCCAAGGGCTATACTTACTTGATTACCCAGTCACCCTGAGCTTCATTGTCATGCTGAGCGTGTCGAATGAAATTGTGGAGCCTTTTCGAATTTAACCAAGAGCTAGTTAGTCTTCGACAAGCTCAGACTGACAAGGGTAATTTGTCACCCTTGACTTTCCTTTCATCCTGAGTCTGTTGAAGGGTGACTTTTGTACTGCCCTTTTTAGTACCTTGGTACTTGCCGGTATATGAGAAATTTAAACGAAAGAGGAGAATTAATTTCAACTGCGAAAATTCCATTGGGTCAAAATCAATAGCACTTTCCTGCCTTAAATTTTTAAACAACATAGGAGTTATCGATTCTGACTTTTACAAAAACATGATTATGGTGAACGAATTGACCGACATTCTGATTCAACCAATTTAGATACCTTGCACCTCAAACCAATACCAGGTTGAGCAAACCATTTAGCCAGAACTTCAGAATAGGAATATTGGGTGGAGGCCAGCTTGGCCGCATGCTCATACAATCCGGCATTGATTTCAATGTTTCTTTCTCTGTTCTGGATCCCGATGAACAGGCGCCTTGTAAAGGGTTGGCCGATTTTCATGTTGGCAACCTTACCGATTACGATACGGTGATGAAGTTTGGAAACGCCTGTGATATTATTACCATCGAAATTGAAAATGTAAACACAGAAGCGTTGAAGAACCTTGCAAAGATGGGCAAGAAAGTATTCCCTCAGCCGGATGTAATTGAGTTAATTCAGGATAAGCGTACGCAGAAATCTTTCTATAAGGAGAGAAGAATTCCAACAGCTGAATTCCTTTTAACAGCAAGCAAGCAAGAAGTTCAGCAGCACGAGAATTTTTTACCTGCAGTTAATAAGCTTGGGAGAGAGGGATATGACGGACGGGGAGTACAAATACTTAAAACAAAAGCAGATTTAGAAAAGGCCTTTGATGCACCCGGGTTGCTGGAAAAACTGGTGGATTATCAAAAAGAAATATCCGTTATCGTTGCACGAAGTGAGCATGGCGAGATTGCTACCTACCCGGCTGTTGAAATGGTTTTTCATCCTGTTCAAAACTTAGTAGAATATCTTTTCGCTCCAGCTCAATTACCCGGTCATATCCTTCAGGCAGCAGATGAAGTAGCACGAAAAGTAATTAAGCAATTGAATATGGTGGGATTGATGGCTGTTGAAATGTTTGTCACAAAAGAGGATGAAATACTGGTGAATGAAGTTGCACCAAGGCCTCATAACAGCGGCCATCAAACCATCGAAGCCAATACCACTTCTCAATATGAGCAGCATCTGAGGGCCATCATTGGGTTGCCTTTGGGAGAGACGAGTATACTCATGCCAAGTGCGATGGTAAATTTATTGGGTGACCCCAATTTTTCAGGGCCCGCAAAATACGAGGGGTTTGAAGATGTAATGAAGGTTCCGGGTGTGCACGTCCACTTGTATGGGAAGAAACTTACAAAACCTTTTCGGAAAATGGGGCACGTAACAATACTTGATCAGGACATTGAAAGTTTAAAACAGAAGGCCACCTTTGTAAAAAAAACGCTTAAAGTAATCGCATGACAAAACCAGCAATCGGAATTATCATGGGCAGCCAGTCTGACCTTCGGATTATGAAAGAGGCTGCTGAAGTTCTGGAAGAATTAAACATTCCCTTTGAACTTACAGTAGTTTCTGCTCATCGCACTCCATTACGCATGGTAGCGTATGCTACACAAGCCCGCGCAAAAGGCATAAAAGTGATTGTAGCTGGCGCGGGTGGTGCGGCACATCTCCCGGGCATGGTGGCTTCAATTACTTCGTTACCAGTGATTGGTGTCCCAATCAAATCTTCCAATTCTATTGACGGATGGGATTCTGTTCTCTCTATTTTACAAATGCCTGCCGGAGTACCAGTTGCTACGGTTGCGCTTGATGGTGCTCGTAATGCAGGAATTCTTGCCGCACAAATAATCGGAGCTTTTGATAAGCAGGTCGCTAAAAGACTGGATAAGTTTAAAGCATCACTGAAAACGAAAGTAGAGACTTCTGCTAAATCATTGGAGGCAAAAGGCTGGCGCAAGTCACTTCAGTAGCGTTTTCAGATTGCCCAAAAATCCGTAAATTCAGTCCTTTCAACCCCACAATGAAACCTCAGGAGAAAGGTTGGCTCAAAGAGTATCTAGAATTCAGGAAAGATCTATTGAAAGATCTTACCCTGAAAAAGAAAGGTTCACATCCAGAACATTCCCTGTATAGTATTATTCAGCCTACAGGTTTAATGTACGGACAGAGTGTGGGACACATTGATCATCCAAACGCAAAAGAGTGGAGCGAAAAGGACAAAATGAAAATTTTGTTGGCCGAAAGCTTAATCAGTAGTTCGCTCTTGTTTTATGAAAAGCCGGTCAATAACCCCGAGGAGCTTTCACAGGTTTTTTTTAAGACGATTGAGAATATCGGTAATTTTTATAATAATATTTTTCCTGAATTGGCCACCCCGAGTAAAACACTATTCGGAAAAAAGCGATCTCCACTTGAACTTGCTGAAAAAATACTGGAGAAAAGAATTGATCGAACTACGGATTTCAAAGGAAATTTTTGGGTCTACTTCTTTCACAACAGCCTTTTATTTTTAGATGTTTTCATCTTCGGCCAATGGATTCATACGAATGCCGATAAAATTGTAGCCGATTTTTTCCGGTATGAACGGGAAGAACTCCGGTTTTCAATTGTAAAAGTAATAGCGGCAGCCGCCCATTCCGATAACATCATTGATTTTGAAGAGCGAAAGCTTTTCGATTATTTCATTCAGGGAACGGATTTACCTGGTGATAAAAAGAAAGAGGCACTTCAGATTTTTGAGAAGGGTGTGGTAATTGATGCCATCAACCTGCCATCGGAAAACTCATGGATCTTAAAAAAGTTTTTTCTCGAAGTTGCCATTCTTACCACCTGGGCTGATAAAAAAGTAGAACAGGCAGAACAGGATTTTTTAAAACAGTTTTGTGGTTATCTCGGATTTTCAGATGAAGACTTGGAAAACAGCATGATGGCCATTGAAGGTTTTGTGCTGGAGCATTGGGAACAACTGGAATACCTTCAGGATAAGCAAGACTACAATCGCGTAAGCGAACATTTCATTAGCAGGGTGGCTAAAGTTGCCGAGAAAAATAAAAGCAGGCTATTGAAGGAAATCCAGGATAGTGAAGATGTATTGGCACTCTTAAAAAAGGCACGGACGGAGGAACTTACTCCGGAAGAAGGCGAACGGATTCGTCAGGAGTTAATCGTTATTTTAAAAACGGTACCGACTTTCGTGATTGTTTCACTGCCACAACGCTTTTTAACCCTGCCGATGTTATTGAAAATCTTACCTAAAAACCTTTTTACAGAAGGATTCAAGAACTGAATAAGGCCTATTCTATTTCTGTCGTCTTTGCTTTACGGGGAACGATCACGGAGAAGACGATGGAGAGCGTTAAGGTTGCAATAATGACCGTGAAAGACAGGTACACATTGACCTCAATGTGGAAAATTTCAAGCAACATTTTAGCCCCGATAAAGAAAAGGATGATGGATAATCCTTTTTGTAGTAAATAGAATTTATCAATAATGCCAGCCAGCAGGAAAAACATCGCCCGTAAGCCCATCACCGCAAAAATGTTGGAAGTATAAATTAAAAATTCATTTTGCGTAATAGCAAAAGCCGCAGGAATGGAGTCAACAGCAAAAATTAAATCGGTTGTTTCAATTAAAACAATCACCAGAAACAAGGGAGTAAAAAAGAATTTTCCCCCTTCTGATAAAAAGAATTTTCCCCCTTTGTCGTCTACTGAAATTGGAAGATATTTTCTGCAAAGCTTAAGAATTGGGTTTTTTTCAGGTTCAATTTTCTCATCTCCATCTTCAAAATAAATTCGAATGCCCGAGTAAACCAGAAACACTCCAAAGATGTATAAGATCCAATGGAATTTTTGAATGAGTATAGCACCCACGAATATAAAAATAGCTCTGAAAATAACCGCACCTAAAATTCCCCAGAACAAGACTTTGTGGTAGTAAGCTTCATCTACCTTAAAGTATTTCAGAATCAGAAGAATGACGAAAATATTATCAACTGACAATGCATATTCAGTCAGGTAGGTGGTGAAGTATAATACAGCCGCCTCAGAGCCACTGAGTACAACTTTTGCCCCCGATTCCAAATGCTCATAAGGGCCACCAAAATAAATGAGACATCCAAAGATGGTGCTTATCGAGACCCAAAAAATGGATTGATAGAGAGCAGACTTGGTGGTGATCTTATGGGCTTGTTTATGGAACAAGCCAAGATCCAAAATCATGAAAATGATAATCACCCCCAGGAAGATGCCAAAGAGCACAGTTTCTCTTTCATCACCACCAAAAAGAGAAAATAGAAGTATGTCTAACGTGCTCAACAAAGGGGTCTTAATTTCAACAGTTTAGGATTGCCCAAAAATAGCGTAAACAGCCAGATTGAACTACCCGCAGCCTTCAAAAGTACAAATATAATTTAAACGTGAAAACTTACATGGCCGATTTATAGGAGACAGAGGTTAAAGGAAACCTTCAACTGAAAATTATTAATCACAATTCTCACATATACCCTGAATAAGCAGGTTTACCTCCCTGGCCCGATATCCTTTCGGTAGTTTAATTCCCGGAATCTCAATACGTAAACAATTAGTTTGGCCACATTTGGTACATTTAAAATGTACGTGATCGTGGTGATGATTTGCCGTTGAACAAGCATCATTGCACAGTGCATATTTCAGACTTCCCTCATCGTCCAACACTTTGTGGATAAGTCCTTTGTCGAGAAAAGTTTTAAGTGTGCGGTACACTGTTACGCGGTCGAAAGAAGAGGGAACTTCCCGCTCTACATCACCATGCGACAACGCATAATCAAGTTTTAAAAATGCAAGCAGAATGGCTTCCCTGCTTGGAGTGGAACGTAATTTAAAATCTTTCAGGATTTGTGTGGATACCGTCATGCTTCTTGTAACTGCAATAACAGTGTACTGTAAATACCATCATTTACATGTGTAAGTTCAATATGTGAGCCCAATTCTAAAAGTCTGCCTTCTTTGATCATAAAAAACTTTGATTCAACCTGCGCAATAACAATCCATATTTATGGTATAACAACCGTTCCTCTTACTGAAAACTGCACTGAATCTCCCAGGAACATTTTTTGACTGCCTTCAATAGAGTAGGATGTGAGGATGATTTTATTGTGTATCTCCTGAAACTCCAGAATTAGAAGGCGAGAACCTTTCAGCAACGAATTTTCCTCTTTATACAACGCCTCAATTCTTCTGATTTTAGAAGGAGCCTCTAAGTAGAAAACTTTCAGATACACAACCGGTAATGTTTCTTTTCCTGTAAATGTAAGAATGGACAGATTGCTATTGGAATCCTTCACCCCGCTTTCAACCATGTAGTTCCCGGCATTAACCGGATTATTAATCACATTAAGTTCTGAGAAGATATGCAGTTCGTGCGCCCACGCGGAAGAATCCTTTGGAGTGAATGAGTTTTCTTCCTCAAGTCCGTCAATTTCAGCTTTTTTTGTAAGCATGGCTTTTGACTTAGTCAGAAACTCAACTTGCGCATGTATCAAACTATCAACAGGGTAATAACGATTGATCTTAAGACTGTGGTTATCACAGGAAAACAAAGCAAGGAACAAGGCCAAGTAGATGATAGAAGTGAAATAATTGGTCATCCAAATTACTTTTCAGTGAGAATGCGCCCAGTCATTTGTTGAGGAACCGGAATACCCATCAGGGTAAGAATGGTTGGAGCCAGGTCACCCAGCTTTCCATTTGCAAGGTTGCCTTTGTAGGAACGATCAACAAGTATGCAGGGTACAAGGTTGGTCGTGTGAGCTGTATTAGGAGTACCGTCATCATTAATCATAAACTCAGCATTTCCGTGATCAGCAATGATAATCGTTGTGTAGCCATTTTTTAAAGCGGCTTCCGTCACCTGACCTGCGCAATAATCAACAGTCTCGCAGGCTTTAACAGCTGCTTCAAATACACCTGTATGTCCCACCATGTCAGGATTGGCGAAATTCAAGCAAATGAAATCAACTTCCTGCTTATCCAATTCGGGTATGATCTTGTCTTTAATATCGTGGGCGCTCATTTCAGGCTTCAGATCATAGGTAGCAACTTTTGGTGAGGGGCATAGAATTCTTGATTCACCAGGGAACTGTTCTTCTCTTCCTCCAGAGAAAAAGAAAGTAACGTGCGGATACTTTTCAGTTTCGGCAATGCGAATTTGCTTTTTGCGAGCGTGTGATACTACTTCACCTAACGTATTTTCAAGATTATCTTTATTAAAAATGGTTTTTACATTCCTGAATGTATCGTCATAATTCGTGAGCGTAACGTAGTACAGGCTTAATGCCTTCATGTCCTGTTCGGGAAAATTCTGTTGTGTAAGCACTTGTGTAATTTCCCGCCCACGGTCGGTGCGAAAATTAAAACACAGCACTACGTCACCCGATTGAATGGTTGCTATTGGCTTGCCAGCAATTGTCACAACAATCGGTTTTATAAATTCATCCGTAACATTTGCATCGTATGAATTTTGAACGGCAGATAAAACATCCGTTGTAGGTTCACCAACCCCCTTAACTAATAAATCGTAAGCAAGTTTTACACGTTCCCACCGTTTATCGCGATCCATTGAAAAATAGCGTCCCACCACACTGGCTATTTGTCCGGTTGTATTTTTAAGGTGTGATTGTAAATTACCTAAAAATCCCAATCCTCCTTTTGGATCGGTATCGCGACCATCGGTGAAAGCATGAATGAATAAATTTTTTATTCCGTTATTATGTGCGATGGTGCAAATGCCTTTCAAGTGATCCAGGTGTGAGTGGACACCGCCATCAGAAACAAGGCCAATGAGATGAAAATTCTTAGCGTTCTTTTTAGCATAGTTAAAAGCTTCTAATAAAACAGTGTTACTGTCGAGTTCCTTTTCTTCGATAGCTTTGTTAACTCTCACTAAATCCTGATACACTACACGTCCGGCACCAATATTCATATGTCCTACTTCGGAATTTCCCATCTGTCCCTCCGGTAATCCCACCGCAAGCCCAGATGCTTCTAAACGGCTGTTTGGATAATGGGGATAAAGAGAATCCATGAAAGGAGTATTAGCTTGATCGACCGCTGATACTTTTTTATTAGTAGCAATCCCCCAGCCGTCAAGGATCATCAATAGCACTTTTTTATTCATTGGAACAACTTCGTTTGACGGTAAATATAACCAGTATTGAAGGATTAAATGGGTTACCTTAGGTACTTGCGGGCATTCATTGGCAATACACGAATTGATCTAAATTCTTTCATTATCAGTTATGTATGGCATACTTTTGGGTTGTTCTTAGCACTATGAAAAGAAATAGATTTCTTTTATTGTTGGTTTTGTGTGCTGGCTTTTTTACCGGATTCAATGTTTTTTCACAAACTACCGGTGTAATTGATCAGGCTAAGGAGGCGATCAAGACGGGCAGTGCGAAAGAGCTTTCAAAATACCTGAATCAGACCGTTGATGTGACCATTGAGGGCAAGGTAGAAAACTATAGCAAAGCACAAGCTGAGTTTGTGCTTCGTGACTTTTTTAAGGCTCATGCTCCGAATGAGTTTAACATAATCCATCAGGGATCTTCCAAAGGAGGACAACCCTTCGCTATTGGTCAGTATAAAAGCGGCATCGACACCTATCGGGTCTGGATGAAAATCAAGACAGTGGCCAAAGAACAATTGATTCAGGAAATTTCATTTGTGAAGGAATAATTATCTGAATCAGAATTTGCAAGATTCAAGAATAGAAAGCGTTAACCTTCACAAAAAATATCCTGACATCCTGAGAATCCAAAAAATCCTGATCATTTTTGTGCTGTGAAGAGCTTAAATCAACGCGATCAGCTTAATCGTTCCAATCAGCGGTCGAAACCCGCGTATATCACGACTCAATTTCTTACGCAGTTTATTGCGTCTGCTCTTGCGGAGGATGTGGGCGAGGGCGATCATTCCACATTGGCCTCCATTCCGGCTGATGCCAAAAGTAGGGCAAGGCTATTAGTAAAGGATGCTGGAATACTTGCGGGCGTTGAACTAGCCGGATTGATTTTTCATCAATATGATCCATCACTAAGAATAGAAGTTAGACATGATGATGGCGATTCGGTAAAGAAGGGAGATGTAGCGTTTACAGTGGCGGGATCTGCGCGTTCAATTCTTACGACAGAACGCCTGGTGCTTAACTGCATGCAGCGTATGAGCGGCATTTCTACTTTTACGCAACGGCTAACACAACTCGTTGAGGGAACTATGGCAAGGTTGTTGGATACGCGAAAAACAACTCCTAATTTCCGACTACTGGAAAAATGGGCTGTTGTGATTGGGGGTGGTCAAAATCACCGCATCGGCCTTTACGATATGGTCATGTTGAAAGACAATCATATTGATATGGCTGGCGGCATTGAGGAAGCAATCCTTCAAACAAAAGAGTATCTTCGCGCCACCAACAAAAAGCTAAAGATAGAAGTTGAGACCCGCAACCTGAAAGAGGTGGAAGAGGTTGTGAGAGTAGGGGGGGTAGATATCATTATGCTGGATAATATGCGTGTGGATGAAATGAAAAAAGCTGTGTGGCTGATTGGTGGAAGGTATAAGACGGAGGCAAGTGGTGGAATAACAGAACAAACTATCCGAAGTGTAGCAGAAAGTGGTGTAGATTTTATTTCAGTAGGAGCACTAACCCATTCTGTAAAAAGTTTAGACTTGAGCCTGAAAGCATTTTAACATAGGTATGAGGTATAAGGCATACGGTATTAACTTTACGCGATTCCATATGCCTAATACCCTATACCTTTATATCCTAATAAACAATGATTGTAAAGACAAAAAATTACAAACTCGAAAAAAAAACGTATATCCAATTAGCGCTTAAAAGTGTGTTGAAAAAGCAAGGTTGGATTGCTGCCCTGGGAGCGTTTCTCATATGTCTTGGTTATGCAATCCCGGGCGCTCAAACCATTTGGTGGTTTATTGGAGCCGTTATTGGATTAGGCCTCTACCTTTTATTCTGGTGGATTCAATTTTATGGCGTGACCCAACTCGAACAAGGAAAAATGTTGTTTCAAAAATTCTCTTATGAAATCAGCAGCCAGCAGATTTTAATGAAGATCAATCCACGTGAAGGCATGCCCATGAAGTGGGATCAAATTAAGAGAGCTGCTATTGGTAAAGATTTTTACGTACTCTATGTAAACAAAGCGCAACTGATTTATCTGCCGTTTAAAATTTTCAATACCGATAACGAACGGAAATTTGTAACGAGCATTTTAAGATCGAAAGGGTTAGTGAAGTGAAGGGGTATAGGGTAAGGGGCATCAGGTATACGGCAAACTTTGCC
>JANNQJ010000025.1:0-8231 GCA_031400675.1 Cyclobacteriaceae bacterium | reverse complement strand
AATACATCTACGATCAATCCACCCTTCGTTCTGCGCTTCACGAAACCTTCAATGACTGAATCGGTATCCAAAGACTTCTGGATATTCTCCCAGCCCTTTACAAGCTTCGCTTTTCTGCGGCTCAGTACAAGCTGACCCATTTTGTCTTCGCGCTCTTCAATGAAGAGGTCAACTGCGTCACCAATTTTAATATTGGGCAGGTCTTTGAATTCAGCCAATGGCACAAGTCCATCAGACTTAAATCCTATATTCAAAATTACATCGCGGTCGTTAACACCTACTACTGTACCCACTACCAGTTCACCACTGTCAACAGTAGTAACGGTACCGGCATACATCTTCTCCATATCCTCGCGGTCTTTTGAAGAATATCCTTCTCCAAAACCTTTGCGCTCAAATGCAGCCCAGTCAAACTCACCCGGAATAGCTTTTGCCCGAACAGCCTTTCTAAGTTCTGTTACCGGAATCGCTTCTGAAATGATTTCTTCTTTTTGAGTTGCTTTTACTTCTGCAAGGGGATCTACCTCATCGATGTCGGTTGAGATGTCTTCTACAACCTTTTTCTTCACCACCTTTATTTCTTCTTCATCAGTGGGGATGTTTGCTTTTTCCTTAGCCATAAAATGAACTTGCCCTTGGTTACATGCAGCAGCAGGGCGGGCGTACTACAAATTTTGTTTAACAGCCTTGGCACCTTGCCAAGGGTCATTCGTTTTGAATGGGGTGCAAATGTAGGAATTTTTAATAAAAACGAGAATCCCTGCTGCAGATTATCAGCTCTTTAGCAAAGAAAAAGGCCGTTTTGGGGAGCAGATCGGGCCTTTTGCAAAGAAACTGGAGGTTTGATTAAGGAATATCTTCAAATTTTAACGTGCCTAGGGCATAGTCTAATAATATCTTTTGAAATAAAAATCTGTATTTGGCCTGAGCCATGTTGGTTTGAGCCTGAACAAAAATCCTGTTAGAATTCGCAAAATCTACGAAACTGGTAATTCCTAAATCATAACGCTCCTTCTCCAGATTGAAGGCCATTTCAGAAGCTGCCAACCCATCCACACTCGCAATGTACCCCTTCTTGACACTTTCGAAATTTCGGTATGCTCTTACCACATCTCCTTTTACGAGAACCTCCCTATTTTTTGTCTGTACCTTATTATTGTCATATAATACTTTCGATTGCACATAGGTGGATCTATTTTGAAATCCTGTAAAAATGGGGATGCTAATTCCAATTCCAAACGACTGGTACAGGTTGTCCACGGTAAACTGATTGTTAAAATCTCTATATGAGGAATCTCGTAGAGTACCTCTAACCTGATTATACCTTGACCCATAACTGTATTGCGCATTCAGGCTTGGTAAGTAGTTGCCTTTACTTGAAGTCATCGAAAATTTAGAAGCGCGTTCGGTAAACTGCGCTTGCTTTAAATCACTGCGTTGAGCAGACGCAACCTCTAAGAGTTGATTCAAATCTTGATTGTCCAATGCGATTGCATTTACATCCCACCCTGGTTCCTCCAATGTTGGCTGAATTACTGGATCGATGAGCAGGGTTTGTAACAACGTTATTTTGTCATTCACTAAATTAAACTCAGCCTGAACAACTAATAGTTCTGAATTGCTGACCTGTGCTTTTTGATTATACTCATCCACAGGTGAACGGCTACCCAATTCAACCTGTGCTAACACCTGATCCAATTGCTTTCGTTGCAACTCCAAGTTTTCCTGAGCTATCTTCAATAGTTCCTGATCTAATAAAACTTGAAGAAACTGGATAGAAACCAAATTAATAACATCCTGAGTGGATCGATTTACTAACTCTAATTGTGCATCCAGTTGACTGGATGCTTGTCGTGCCGCATTTACGCCAGCTAGTCCATTGAATATTGGCATGTTAACATCCAATGAGGCAGAGGCTCCATCCACGGTAGCATTTACAACTTCACCGGTATTTTGTATCCAGTTGTTACCACTTCTTACCCCCACGCTTCCATTGATCGATACCTGCGGTCCTAACTGAGCAATATTAGATGTCTTTTGTGCCTGACTTTGAAGAAGATTATTGCGTTGCTGATTAAGCGTAACATTATTCTGTAATCCAATCTTCACTGCCTCTTTAAAGGTTAATTTATCTTGTGCAAAAACTAAAGAAGGCAATGCAGCTAATAAAGTAATTTTTACAATGTTTTGAACCGTACTTCTCATAATCAAGTTAATTTTTCTCATCCGATACAACTGCTCCATCTGCCAAACGTACTACCCGCTTACCACGTTTCGCATTTTCTTCTGAGTGGGTAACCTGAATGATGGTCATGCCTTCTTCATTCAGTTTCTGAAAAATATCCATAATATGTTTGCCTTGTTCGGAGTGCAGATTCCCCGTAGGCTCATCGGCCAGTAATAGTTTTGGTTGCCCTACAATGGCTCGTGCGATGCCCACCAGTTGTTGTTGTCCTCCACTCAATTGCTCAGGAAACAAATCCTTCTTCGCCACCATGTTAAACCTGTCCAGTAATTCGGCCACCATGCTTTTACGCTGACTGCCACCAACACCTTTGTACAACAGTGGCGTCTCAATATTTTCATATACGGTAAGCTCATCGATGAGGTGATACGCCTGAAAAATGAAACCGATAAAGTTCTTATGAATTTCAGATTTCTGTTTTTCCTTGAGTTTGTGCACGGGCTCATCAAAGAAAAAGTATTCACCGGCAGAAGGCTCGTCTAGCACCCCGATAATATTCATGACAGATGACTTTCCAGCCCCACTGGGCCCCATAATGGTCAAGAATTCCCCCTGCTGAACATCTAGGTTAACACCCTTGAGAATAAATGTGCGTTGAAAACGGGAATCAACGTACTTATCAATATCACGTAGTTTAATCATTATAATGATTTTCGGGGGCTGAATTGCTAATAATATGCCAAGCGCCTAATAGGGCTTGAGGCTCTCTAATACACTTTAGGAAGTGTTCAGTACGTCCGTATTTGCAAAATGGTGTCCCATTCCGGACATAATAGAAAAGCTAAAAAACGATAGGATATAGGATAACATCCACTCTGCGGTTCATGCGCATGCCCTGCCTGCTGCGGTTGCTATACACAGCATTGTCGAGCCCCCAATCTTTAACAGAAATTTTATGTTCTGGTATTTCTTTCTGAATAATCAATTCCTTTACAGTCTCGCTGCGCATTTGCGAAAGCCATTCGTTGTATTGCTTGCCTCCTATCGGATCGGTGTGACTAATCAAATGAATTTCATATTTATCCAGACTGGGGATGGAATCGAGCCAATGAAACAATTCATCTTTTTGCATGGGATCAATCTCATAACTGCCACCACCAAAATAAATGCTCATGCGTATTTCTTCCTGTTGCCCCAACACAACAGATGCGTACGTCATCGCTAGAATAAAAAACAGTTTTTGAAACATAGACCAATCCTTGCCTCATTTCGAGCGTGAGCGAGAAATCTCCTACTTAAAATGAGATTTCTCAGTCGTTTCTCTCCTTCGAAATGACGTATAATATTTAATACGCAGAATGCTGCGCGTTGTTTTGCAAAATCTCTCGATCTTTTCCATAATAGTCATCAACCCATCGGCCGCATTGTCACCTATCTGTTTACCGAGGGCTACTGAACAGTCAACTGATCCTCCACCATTCGGTTATTGTACTGTTGAATGATAGCTTTAATGTATTGCTCCAATTCCTGAACGCGTTCAGGTTGCTCAGCTTTTATGTCCTTCCGTAACATTTTATCCTGCTTAAACTTGTACAGATGGATGGTTCTTTTACCATCAAACATTAACAGGTAATCATCTTTATACAGATTGTACACATCATCGCGATAGTTGAAGGCAAAAGGAGTTGACAGGGGATCAAATACATTACGACCAAAGGCTATGCATAGCTTATCATAATGAAGATAGCCTAACACGGATGGCATGATATCGATTTGTTGCGCGATAGAGGCTTCTGTGGTTTGTAAACTGTTATCCGGCTTAAAAAAAAGTATCGGAACCGAATACAAACCCCAGGTTGTATGCGATTCAGGAAAAATCAGATTGGAGGAAACATGATCGGCTGTAATGACGAAGAGGGTGTTGTTATACCATGGCATTTTAGAAGCCTTTTCAAAGAATTTCTTCAACGCGTAGTCCGTATACTCCACACATTTTAATATGGGTTGCTTCCCTCCTATAAATTTTCCTTCAAATTCCTTCGGAACCTCAAACGGGTGATGCGAGCTCACCGAAAAAAAAGAAGACATAAACGGTTCCGGAAATTCATTCAGTTTATCAGCATAATAAGCGAGGAACTTATCATCCCATATTCCCCAGATGCCATCAAAATCATCGTCATTATCATATTCGGTTTTTCCATAATAATGTTCAAACCCTACTACGTTGGTAAACGCCTGGAAACCCATGGAGCCATTAGGAGCTCCATGAAAAAAAGAAGTATGATAGCCTTTATCACGCAAAAGGTTTCCTAGACTATTGATTTTGTTGCTGGCGAATGGAGTTAATACATAGGGTACTCCCAACGAAGGTATGCCCGCTAATACAGAAGGCAATCCGTCTATTGATTTACGACCGTTCGCAAACGAATATTCAAATGTTCTGCTGTAGTGTGCGAGTGAATCTAAAAAAGGAGTGTACCCCTGATAACCCTTTTTATCCATATTAAACACTCCAAAAAATTCTTTTGAAAAGCTTTCCAGAATAATCACCACCACATTTATTTGAGTAAAGGCTGTTGTATCCTTTGGAAGGTATACCGGGTAATAAACAGAATTCAGCTGAGCTTCGTTTTTAAAGTAGTTCACCTTTTGGATTTTCGTTCTGCCGAGTGTGCGAAAGATTGCAAAAGGTGTATTCAGTACTAAACTCACTTCATTTGGATGCTTAACATATTCACCGGCATTACTCAGCGTGATTGGTCGCGTGCTGTGGCGAAAGCCTCCCCGTACGGCTCCAATAAATAAGGTAATCACCAATGGTACAGTCAGTACCCCTGCCACATAATAGGTAATGCGGTGTTGCATTAGAGGGCCTTTCACTTGTATTTTGTTATACAACTTCACCATCACCCACATCAGCAAAGCCCAAAAGGCAACAGCATACCAGTAATCAACAAAGAATTGGAAGAACAGTGACCATAAATTTGTTTCATTTTCAAACTGATCAACAATGTCAGCTGTAGTTCTGCGCAGGGTAAATCGGTAGTAGACAAAATCCATTACGTTGACAGCCAACGCTACACCGTTTAATCCATAATAAAAAATTTTGACCACTGACTGGTACCCCTGACGAAACCGCAAATCAACAGGCATAACAGAAAGCCCCAAAATAATTACGTTAATGTAGAGTACGGCTGCGAGGTCAAATTGGAGGCCGCCCCACATAATCCGCAAGAAATTGAACGTAGTGGTTTCTGGAAAATAGCTGATGTTGTAGATAAAAAAGCCAATGCGGCATAACATAAATAGGAACATGGCCAGTAGGAGGCGAAGCACCAAAGCCCAGTATACGTTGCCTTCCAATTGCAGACCTTTCAAAAATCTTGTATAGCTCACGCTGCTAATTTACTTCTAAATTAAAATGCGAAGTATTTAGATTAATGATTATTTTGGCTGGCTAATGGGCACGGATAAATGACCTTAAACCCTCTACCGAAGTCTCTACTGGCTTTAATTACCTTCATGTGCTTTACAACGGGCTGGGCACAACAAGTCAATTCCTTGGGAATTTTCACTGGCATAACCGTGCCTTACACTTTCGATGCCGGCATTAACAAAGATGCCCGATATCGTATCAAATACAATGTAAAGTTTGCGCCTATTGGAGTTCACTATGGTGTTGACTATCAAGGATACGGGGTTATGATTGATCCCTGTATTACAAAAATTGGCCAAAATTTTAACGTCATTAATACGCAAGGCGGGCAAGTTGGAGAACGAAAAATCGATCTCACGTACTTTTACTTCCCAGCAGGTCTTAAACTTCATATAATTGACTTGTCATTTTTCAAAGTAAGCTTTGTAGCTTCTGTTGGGTTTGGGGTTTTACTAAAAGGAGAAGAAACAATCATTCACCAAGACTCCAAGCTTAAGTTTCCCGTTGAAGTTGTAGGGCAATTTCCTTCCGATGAAAATCTTCAGTTTCAAATAGAGAATCCAGGGTATACAGTATACTACGATGGTGTTCAGGTTCCAAACATCAACAGTAATTCTTCGTTGTCTAAACTATTATCCAAAGATGATTTTCAGTCGTTTCAATTATTTGGAGGTATTGGCTTCCGCTCGGATTGGGATATTACAGAAGAATGGAGGGTATCATTTGACCTGCGCGGGAATATGGGATTCCTTGAGCCAAGAAAAAGCACTTACCTCGATAAAGTAAAATCACACCAGGCGATATACGATATTTACGGAGCCAGAAAGGATTTATTTCTTTCCCTGAATGTGGGTTTTGCGCGCACTATAGAAATTGAACCTAAACAAAAAGAAGCCAAAATAAAAAAGCATGAGGCCAGCAAGCCATATCAACCAAAAAAGTACCCATGGCCCAAGCCAAGGAATACAAAATCAAAAAATTAATTCAATTCCTCGGGTTTCAAGTTCGAGATTTCAATTATGAAAGTTGTGCCTTTTCCAAATTCTGAATGAACCTGAATTGTTCCTTGAACTTTTTCTACCGCACTTTAATCAATGTTTCAATTCAACATCCAGTCTACCCGCTTCATGGTTTCATCATGATTTTGTCCGTGTTGTATGTTGCTCCGGATTGTATCAACCAATTCACGAACCTGCTCTCGTTTGTATCCAAATTTAATTGCAAATAGATTACATAGTTTCAACTCTTCATCATGTATGGATTTATCCACGGTCATCATGTGAACGAGGTCATAGAGTTGATGAAATTTTTTCTTTTTATCAGCAGGTATCTCAAATTTCACTCCGACAGGATTTTGCCGGATTTCCTTAAGCTGGGTTTCAGAAATGCTATTACGCTTAGCAATTGTTTTGAGAAGATCATATTCAATATCTTCAAAATTACCGTCTACAGCAGCCATTTCAATCAGGTTTTTCATATGGCTTTTTGCTGTACCTTTTCCCTGCTTGAAAAGGTTGAGGATTTCAGAAATGTTCATAGGGCTTTGGTTAGTGCTATGAAATTAGGAGATAAAATCCTCAGATAGAACAATAACATCAATTAAAATTGATGAATTCGTTGATGAGATCTGGAACCCTACTTTTCGTAAGCTGCTTTGCCGAGCAACGTAAACTCAACAATTATCTTATTTTGATTAAAATTGGAATACAACAACTTAATCAAGTCACGGTTTTGCATTTCGATGGCAATATCAAATCCTTGTTGAAAGCCAGCCTGGCTATAACCAAGTATTTCCATGACATTTCCAGTTAGGCCTATACTCCCTAAGCCTTTAATGACTTTCAAAATTTCAACTTCGATGTTCATCCTGATAAATGTAATGGTTCAACTTATGAATTAGGATGGAGTCGGCATAAAAAACTCTTTAATTTTAGATCCTAAGGAGCTTTATGAAGCTCTTAGGCAATTCTCACTTTCGACCTAAAAAGGCTTGCATTATATAGTCGTAACTGTGGACGTCAATTTTTTATTGTGTATAATTTTCCCCACTTATTCTTGATTTCCTGCATTCAGTCTCTTTTGGGAGTGGCACGAAAATGTATGCATGCGGTGTATGAACACAAAGGAAGAAAATCCTGAAAACGTTGCGCAAACACAACTTGATAACCGTATGGCTAAGTCTAAACCAGTAAAATTAGGCTGGAGTACCAGCGAAACTGAAGAGATTACAAAATCACTGAACGATTTATTGGCCAATTACACCATACATTATCAAAGACTTCGTAATTATCATTGGAACGTTAAAGGATCGGATTTTTTTGATCTCCACGAGCAATTTGAAACACAATACACGGAAGCCATTCAACATATCGATGATATAGCTGAGCGAATACGAATCTTTGGAAAAACTCCGCTAAGTACGCTTCAAGAGTATCTGGACATGGCAGAATTAAAAGAGACAGGCTCACAACTAAGCTCTGAATTAATGATCCTTGAGCTGCTCAGTGATTACAGGATATTACTGCAGTACATGTTTGCTATTGTGGAGGTATCCGTTGAACACGGAGACTCCGGTACTGAGGAGATGGTAAAACGTTTTATCAACACCAT
>JANNQJ010000024.1:0-3582 GCA_031400675.1 Cyclobacteriaceae bacterium | reverse complement strand
GATTGAAAACTACCCCAACGGGAAACGAAAAAAAATCATTAGCTACCCCAAAGAACCTTACGATAAAGAACTGAAGCCATTCATCAGAAAAGAATGGAATGAAAAGGGGAAGGAGCTGTATTCAGTAAGGTAAATCAATGCTGAGAATTCGTTTAATAGAACGCATCTTCAATGTGCTTAATCTCTAGCTGACTCTGAATTTTGCGAATAGCTACAATATCATATCGCACATTGCCTTGCCAGTTTTTATCGTATGTATACTGCTCAGCTCCGTCCACAATATTTTTTGCTTTCTTATAATCTACAAAATCTTCCGGGTAGCCATATGCATCTGATGTGCGGAACTTTACTTCCACAAAAACCAGCCAATTATTTTTCTTTACAATCAAATCAATTTCCAGTCGCTTGTAGCGGTAATTTTTTGCTATAATCTCATATCCTTTTTCAACTAAAAAATTAGCGGCAAGCTCTTCTCCTTCCTTTCCCTTTTTTATTTTATCGCTCATAAGAATATTCTACCTTTAAACTAAGGATTTATTTGCAGGATTTCTGATCGATTTATCACAACTTGCACACAGAAAATATTCACGCCAAGATATTTAATTTAAAAGAATGAAGAAACTAATTGAAGGCTTTACCCTCCATCTGGCTCATGCACTTAAGCTCGGGGAGTCTGTAGATTTAGTGCGGCCTGGCAGCGACATTCGCAATATTCTTATCACTGGTATGGGCGGATCTGGCATTGGCGCTAATCTGGTGGAGTCTCTAACTTTTGGTAGAGTACCCATTCCTATCACGGTTTCTAAAGGTTATAATATTCCTCAGTTTGTAAGCCCACATACACTTTTTATTGCGTGCTCATTCGGTGGTAATAGCGAAGAAACATTGTCGACCATACAGAAAGCGATGCTAAAACGTGCGCATATTATTTGCATTACATCCGGAGGTAAAATGCTGGAGTTGGCCAAAGAGTATAACTTGTTTTACATTCAAATACCTGCAACAGCGAAGAGTCCGCGCGCTATGTTGGGCTACATGATGGTGTCGTTGTTGTATGCACTTTATCACACTAATTTGATTGGTGCAGCTTTCATCAAGGAAACAGAAAATGCAATTGAATATCTTGACCGTGGGGAAAAAGCCATCCAGGCTGAAGCCGAATTAATTTCGAAAAAATTAAAAGGAAAATTGCCCATCATCTATTGCGATGGAAGATTACATGCTATGGCCATTCGTTTTCAAAATCAGCTCAATGAGAATGCCAAGCAAATGGCTCACGTCAATACCTTCCCTGAATTGAATCACAACGAGATTGAAGGGTGGCGCTTTCCAGAAAATATATTGCAACAAGCACAGGTAATTTATCTCTATTCCGATCATGACCATGAGCGTGTTGAAAAGCGAATGGAGATTTGCCGTGAACATTTCGAAAAGCGATCACACCCTATCATTGATATTGTTGCAGAGGGAGCTTCGCTGCTGGAACAATATTATTATCTCATTCACCTGACGGACTGGATATCGTATTATCTCGCCAAGGAAAATCAAGTTGATCCCGATCTTGAGGAAGCGGTGGATCACGTGAAGGAAGAATTGGGGAAACTAAAATGAATTCCGTACTGAACAAGGAAACAACATTTGTCGATCTCGGTCTGATCGATTACCAGCAAGCCTGGGATTACCAAACCGATTTATTCAACAAAACACTTGAGGTAAAGTCCAAGAACCGAAACCTTCCAATCAACGAACAACAAACAACAAACAACTATTTAATTTTCTGTGAACACCCACATGTCTATACACTCGGTAAAAGTGGGAATGAAAACAATCTGTTAGTTAAGAAGGACGATCTTCATACCATTAAAGCAAGTTATTATCACATCAATAGAGGTGGAGATATCACGTATCACGGACCAGGTCAAATTGTTGTGTATCCGATTCTAGATTTAGAAAATTTCTTCACGGATATACATCAATACATGCGGTTGTTGGAGGAGGCTGTCATGCTTACTTTGAAAGAATTCAATATCCAGTCGGGAAGAGTAAAGGGATTGACAGGGGTTTGGTTGGATGGTGACACTGAAAAAGCGAGAAAAATTTGTGCGCTTGGTGTAAAGATGAGCCGTTGGGTTTCATTGCATGGATTGGCGTTTAATGTAACTACCGATCTGAATTATTTCAAACACATTGTGCCTTGCGGGATTGATGACAAAGAAGTTACCTCGCTTGAAAAAGAGTTGGGCAAGACCCAGGATATGGAAACAATAAAATCTATGTTAAAAAATAAAATAGTTTCGCTCTTCGAGATGAATATATCGTGACTTATTTACCTGAGAATTAGTGGCCATTTTCCTAAAAATCATTTTGTCGGTTTGTTCGATCTTTTTGATTGGATCGTTATTCTTTTCAAATGATTTCATTCCGTCATCTACAAAACAAAAAGGAGTTTGTTGGGTAGGTGGCCGTGAAGTAGTGACCGAAAAAGAAATTTCCGAGTTAACCAAGTGCAATATCACCTGGATATCTCAAACTCCTTTTGGGTGGCAGCGCGAGGCAAATACATCCACTATCAGAACCAACTATTCTTCTGATCGCATCTGGTGGGGCGAATCAGATGAGGGCATTTCTAAGACGACCTCGCTGGCAAAAAAATCAGGGATCAAAACTTTACTTAAACCACACCTGTGGGTGGGCAAGGGCTGGCCTGGCGATATTGAAATGAAAAGCGACAGTGCCTGGCAAAGTTGGTTTCGCAATTATGAAGACTTCATTTTGCATTATGCTGAACTTGCTGAGAAAAATAAAATTGAAATTTTTTGCATTGGTACTGAACTTCACAAAACAATCGGAAGAGAAAAGGAATGGCGCGCCATCATTAAAAAGATAAAGGCAGTCTA
Organism: Cyclobacteriaceae bacterium; assembly: GCA_031400675.1. Lineage (GTDB taxonomy): Bacteria > Bacteroidota > Bacteroidia > Cytophagales > Cyclobacteriaceae > UBA2336. Next base: position 685 of record JANNQJ010000024.1, on the reverse strand, counting down.
CAAAGGCAAACTCACCTATGCCGCCAACTTCCATGAAGAATACGAGCAGGTTAAATTCTGGAATGAACTGGATTACATTGGCATTCAAGCTTACTTCTCCTTAACTAAAAATGAGGAACATTCTTTGGATGAATTAAAAAAAGGATGGGATGCCCCGCTCGCCTCCATTGAACGAGTTCACAAAAAATATAATAAGCCTGTTCTGTTTACTGAGATTGGTTATCGCAGTGATATTAAAGCTGGCATAGAACCGTGGGTATGGCCACAAGAAAACAGCATGATTAAAATTTCTGAAGACGCACAGGCCAATTGCTATCAAGCCTTCTTTCAAACAGCCTGGAATAAGAACTGGCTGGAGGGTGTTTATTTCTGGAAGTGGTATCCGCACGGACCTCGCAGAAATGCCAGCCTTGACTTTACGCCACAAGGCAAGTCAGCTGAAAAAATTTTAGTAGAAGGTTTTAAAAGATAGCGGGGTAACTCTTGAGAATACTCTTTAACCTAATTCACTTAAAGCCTTTACAAACACATCCAACTCATTGGGGGTTGTATATATATTAGGAGTAATCCGACAACCGTGAACATTGGCACCGTCAATTGCCACCGTCCAGATTTTATATTTATCATGAAGAGTCTTCGCTAAATCTCCCGGCTTTATCCCCTGAATCCCAACATTGGCAATTCC
>JANNQJ010000023.1:0-5946 GCA_031400675.1 Cyclobacteriaceae bacterium | reverse complement strand
TTTTCCAGCTTACACATCAGGGCACTCAACGTTTTCAGCGAGTGCAGCCACCGTGCTTTCTTACTTGTTCCCTTCCGATGCACAATACTTTAATGAGGAAGCGAATGAAGCTTCTTTGTCAAGGTTGTATGGAGCTATTCACTATCGATCGGATTGTGAGAAAGGTATAGCACATGGCACTAGAATAGGTGGCTACACGGTGACTTTCGCGACCAACGATGGCGCAGGTAATTAATGGGTGAATTTTAACATATTGAGTTTATAATTGAGTGGGTTACGGAGGGGGAGGAGTCCCTCTCCGTTTTTTTCCTTCTCTAATGATAATTAATGCTATGAAAAGATTGTTGATTTTATTAATCGCAATACTACCAATACACGTCTTAGCACAAGTTGATTCCCTCAAAACAAAACAATTGGAAGAAGTTATTATCAAAGGAAAGTCATTGTATGATTTAGAACGACTGCAATCCGTTGAAGGCACTACTATTTGGGCGGGCAAAAAAAATGAAGTGATCAACGTTCAAAATCTCAATGTTAACATTGCAGAGAAAACTCCTCGCCAGATTTTTGCCAAAGTGCCTGGTGTATTTGTGTATGATATGGATGGCAGCGGCAACCAAACGAACATCTCCACACGAGGATTAGATCCTCATCGTGGTTGGGAGTTTAACATTCGTAGAAATGGCGCTATCACTAATTCTGATATGTACGGTTATCCAGCCAGTCATTACAGCATGCCGATGGAGGCGGTTGAGCGCATTGAAATGGTGCGGGGAACAGGAGCGCTTCAATATGGAGCGCAGTTTGGTGGAATGTTGAACTATGTTGCTAAGAATCCAGACTCAACAGAAGCGATCTCATTTGAGAGTGTTAACTCAGCAGGTTCTTTCGGTTTGCTAAGTACCTATAATGCCATCACCGGCAAGTTGGGCAAGTTTCAATACCGCGCATATTATAGTAAACGCGTATCCGATGGTTATCGTGATAATGGAACCACAACGTATGACGCACAATCGGTGATGTTGGTTTACAAACCTACGGAGCAGCTTAAGTTCACAGCTGAGCTTAGTCGGTCGAATTATATTTATCAGATTCCTGGACCACTAACCGACAGCATGTTTTATGCAAACCCCAGGCAATCTACCCGTTCAAGAAATTATTTCAATCCAGAAATATGGGTTCCTTCTTTGCGAATGGACTGGAAGTTGAATTCGAGTACGTATGTGTCCTGGACTAATTCTGCTGTGCTGGGCTATCGCAATAGCGTACAATTCGATAAGCCTGCTAATGTAGTTGATGCTATCAATCCGATAACTCTTGAATACGCGCAGCGCCAGGTAGACATTGATAATTTTAATAGTTACACATCGGAGTTGAGACTGTTGCATAGGTATTCACTTTTCAACATGGAGAGTGCTCTGGCTACCGGAGTTCAATATTTTAATAATGACCTTCATCGTCAACAATTAGGCAAAGGAACAACGGGAACCGATTTTGATTTGACATTAAGCACACCTGGCTGGGGAAGGGATATGCACCTTAAAACACAAAACATTGCTTTCTTCGCAGAGAACAAATTTCAAGTGCTACACAATTTGAGTGTGAGCCCCGGAGCAAGATTTGAATTGGGTGAATCGGTGATGTCGGGTGTCATCAGCTACTATGACGCAGATGAGGTTCCGAATATTATCAAACACAATTTTCCTCTGTTAGGCATTAATTCAGAGTATCAGTTTAGAAAAGGTTATTCGTTATATGCAGGATGGTCGCAGGCCTATCGTCCTGTAATTTTCAAAGACATCATCCCGGCATCCGTTTATGAAAAAGTGGATAAGAATCTTAAAGATGCATATGGTTATAATCTTGAGGCTGGTTTCAGGGGAAATTCAAAATTACTGCGTTGGGATGTGGGTGTTTTCAGATTGATGTACAACAATCGCATGGGCAGCCAGGCCACTTATGATGAGAATGGAGTATTTTATTTATATCGTACCAACATAGGAAACTCAGTGACAGAAGGTGCAGAAATCTTTGTGGAGTATGGAATAAAAGTGTATAGGAATTTCAATGTTTCAATGTTCACCTCAACGGCACTTTTCAATGGTCGGTATCTGGATGCCCAAATACGCTCAGGTGATACAAACATCTCTGTGAATGGGAATAAGATTGAAAGTGTGCCCAATGTGATCTCGCGCAATGGGATAACCTTGAGTATGAGCGATGCCAGTATCTCATTCCTTTATAGCTACACAGGTGAGACGTTTGCAGATGCGCTTAATACAAAAACGCCTTCCGCTAATGGTGCAGTAGGACTTGTGCCAGCTTATGGATTACTTGACATCAATTCCTCCTTTAAGATTTCAAACAAAGTGATCGTGCGATTAAATGTCAATAACGTGACGAACAAACAATACTTTACCAAGCGCCCGTCATTTTATCCGGGGCCAGGTGTTTGGTCTTCGGATGGTAGATCAGTGAACATCACACTTGGATTTGCGATTTAGTAAGAAACGAAATTGAGTTTTAGGTATAGAGTTAGCAGCGTCAGGAGTGGCGCTGCTTTTTTATTTCGACAAGGCATCTGATTTACATCACTTCCTGTTTTTGATGAGGGCATAAATGGCTACTAGAGCCCATACACACTCGAGGATTACAAATGGAATGGCATTGATCAGGTAGGAACCATACCTGCCAAAATTGCACCGGCCAGATTTAATAAGTTGTAGGTCTTATCTTCGGGCTTTAACTTATTTAGAGTTAATAGAAAGAAGGCAAGCAGAATTAAGGATACGCCTGCGGAATTGATTGTATTCTCGAAAGTCATTTAATAGAGACGGCTTTAGTCTTTATGCGAGCACAAGGTCACATTTCTTCCCACATTTTCCGATCAACTAATAACCATCAACGATCAACTATTTTTATCCTTCTACCAGTTTTTTTATCTGCGCCAATATTGGGTTCCAACCCTCCCCGTTATTGTAGGCCTCTGCATATCTTCTTTCTCCTTCTGCCACTTTTGAATAATCGCCTTGCGATACTGTGAATAGAGTTTGTCCATTCTCAACAGTGAGTTCATATGTTACGGTCAGGTAATTTTCTGAGATGTCGTCAATAGTGGAGTTGGGATCAATAGTAGTGTACGCCAGAAATTTTCCGGGCTTGATGGCTACAATAGTACCTTTTACAAAAACCATTTCTTTGCCTTCATATTCACCTCTCCACAGCAACGGGCTACCTACTTTCCAATCCGAAACGGTTTCGCAGCCAAACATATATTTCTTTGTCTGTTCAGGATTCACCAACGCATCCCAGACTTTTTCAGTTGATGCATTGATGACGATGCTGTTTTTTACAAATAAGGGCTGGCTCATAACTTGGTTGTTTAAAAGTTGTTGTGTAAAGAAAGGAGGTAATACTGACAACCCTATGTCAGGTGATAGAAATTTCCAACTTATTTACTTAAGAATTTTTTCAAGGTCATCTGGATCCTGCCGACTATCCCAAATGGTTAAAATGTGGATTTGAGTTTCGATTTCCTCATAAATGATCAGGTAATCCCTAACGATTTTTATTCTTGCATTTTTATCGTCAGTCTGTTTGCCTATTTGCGGAAAGTCGCAAATAATTCTAACGGCCTCCTTGAATAGCTGATTTAGCTTTTTGCTATATGTAGTTGATTGATTTCTCTGTCGCCAATAGTGTAGGATATTTTTTTTGTCGGCTTGTGCCTGAAGTGACCAGATTACTTGTTTAACCATTCGTCAATTTCTTTATTGGATTTTTCGTCCGTCAAAAATTGTCCGCTCTTTATTTGTCGTCTGGCCGTTTCAATTGCTCTTCGTTGCTCGTTATTGAGTTTATAGATGTCAATATCCTCTGTTTCAAGCTCAAGAAGACGGTAAGCTTCACCTAGTAAATTTTCGTCATTTGTTTTCTCAATTTTATCGATGAGACGCTTTTTCAATTCAATGGCTGACATATCAGTTCAAGTTTGCTACAATTTACAAATTTTTCCTGATAGGAATTTACCTATTGTGCTACCGAAGGTAGTGTAGAGACGAGTAAAGAACTGAGTTATTTATTGAGCGCCCGGGAGAGTTTGGCGAGACGACTACATCGTTGATTTTATCAGAGAATAAGGAAAGGATTCGAAGGTGTTGAGGAAGATTGTGAAAGGGTAACGGACAATTTAAGATAATTTACTGTCTATAGTAATTCTGTTCCTTTTCCTAATAGATATTTAACTGATTCTTTGACAATTAGTTTACCACCTTCAGTCAAAAATTCTTTGATTAGCTTGGGACCCTGCTTTGCTATTTTAGCCCAAATATTAACAAGCTTACTAAAAACATATTTTTTTGATTTCTTTGAAAGCTCTCCCCTTAGGTCAGTAGCAAGAGTTTTAATCTCAACAATGTCTTTCTCATTTTTCGAATCTTTAAATTTAGCAACGTCAGTTTCAACTTTCTCTAAGTGACTATCTAGCCACAAGATAATGTCAATAGGGAATGGGCTTACATCGGAATCAGGATCTGAAAAATTTACGCCCTGAGAGAATTCGTCTCGAAAACCTTTTACAATTGGATCATCGAATATCGTTTCGCTAGAATTGTATTCTTCAATAAGATTCACCCACATTTTAAAATGAGCACTTAACTCCTCAATAGAAAAAGTAAAGTTTGCTGGTTTAATGACGGATCCACTTTTTGGTTTAAACTCAACTACAATTTTATCATTATTAGAGTTGAAGCTTTTTATCTCAAAATAGAAATCTGAATCAGGGTCTTTATCCTTGAAGATAACAATCCTTTGATTGTCCATCCCTTTTTCAAATGTTATAGAATCTCCAAACTTCGGATTAAAACCTTTAATTAAATCAAGGGGTAATTTCTTTTTCATTTTTTGTATTTCAAGTTACTTAATCAATTCCTCAATCTCCTTCAACACCTGATTATACTTCTCATGCCCATTATTACAAAGCAAAATCACCGTTTTGTCTGCGTCAATGTATCGGATGATATGCGTTTTGTACCCTGGATTGTCACCATTGTGCCGTACAACTTTTCCTAGCGTGGAGGTTTTTATCTGCCAGCCAAATCCATAATTGGATAATGAATCGCTGTTGAGTTTCATAGGAGTGAAGGCTTCTTCCAACGTTGTCTTCGCAATTAAATTTTCTGTGTAAAGCGCGCGATCCCACTTCAATAAATCAGAAGCGGTGGAACTAATGCGTCCTGGCCCTTTGCGATTGCCTAGCCAAATGGTATAGTTGCTGGAAGGAAAGGAATCGGCACGAACATAACGTTGTTTCTCTGGAACATAGATATGACCGAGTGCAAAGTTTTCAATAGCTGCTTTCTCTTGTAATGATCCGATATCGGTACTGCTCATGACAACCGGTTTAAAAATTCTCTCCCTACAGAACTCAACAAAATCTTTGTCTGATGCTTTTTCAGCAAGGCTGCCGAGCAGAACATAACCTGTGTTGCTGTATTCATATTTTTCACCTGGCTCAAATTGTTTGTCGGGGTGATACTTCTTCAGGTATTCCAATATGTCTGCATTTCCTGCAACTTTAGATTTGTCCCAGTGCTCGTCCATTATTTTTTGATAATCTGGCAGACCAGATGTATGCGTGAGCAATTGGCGAATGGTAATGTTTTTATAAGGAAGTCCTGGCAAATATTTTTCAATAAGGTCATCATAATTCAATTTGCCATCTTCTTTCAACATCATGATCACCATGGCAGTGAACTGTTTGGAGACAGAGGCCAGTTCGAATAGACTTGTGGTATCCATTGGAGCTTTCGTTTCAAAGTTGAGATACCCAAATGCTTTGTGATAAACAGGTTTGCCTTTTTCAGCGATTAATGCCACGCCACTGAAATCAGGAACCGTGGCAAAGAGTGAATCCATTCTTTGGGCAACTGTTTTTACAACACCAGT
>JANNQJ010000022.1:0-6090 GCA_031400675.1 Cyclobacteriaceae bacterium | reverse complement strand
ATAGCACAAATTTTCGTTGTACCGATATCGAGACCTACTATTATTCTTTCTTGTTCCATGACTGTAATCTTTAAGTGGTTGTTTCTTTGTTTATATATAGTTTTTTAAAAAATTCATTCTGCAATAATTTGTCCCTCATACTCCAGGTTTATCCTTTCATAAGCACTCCATCCTTGCTGTGGAAGAATCTCCTTGTAAAAAATTCTGAGTTTTTTAAATTTCAATTCCAGGTTCTCCGGTTTCCCAAACTCAATCAGTTGGCCACCTACTTGCGGAAACATATTCACCCTAACATGATTATCAATATCCAACTGCGCTATTTGAGCTCTCCAAAACTCATCTTCACGAATGATTGACAACATCTCCAGAAGTTGTTTTCCCTCCACCGACTTGTTCAAATTTTCTGATTGCAAAAGAAGTCGTGAAAAAGAGCCGCTGATTAAAATAACGCGTGTTGTAAACTTATCCGAAACAGGCACGATGGTTCCGTCTTCAGCGATGTACCCATCCGGACCATCATTACGAACGATGCGTGCAATTGGTCTGCGTAGTGTTGCCTTCACAATCAAATTACCTTTGAGGTCGCTGTACAGTTCGGCATCCTGAACAAAGTGATTCGATTTAATTTTCGTTTCAATCTCTTTCAGGTTCAATCGATCGAGAGTAGCACCTTTTAAATTTTCTGCGTCCAATTGCATCAGGTCAACGATATCCTGCTCATCGAGGAATTGGTTTTCATTCGAATTCTCAACTTTGATGATGCTGTTTCGAATATCCCTAAACAGGTGATTGAGAACAAAGAGAAAACATTAGTTGTGTTTACACCTGCCATTCCAAAAGATCATGCAGAGCATGCTTATCTGAAAGCTCAGGGATACGATATTTTAAAACTTTCAGAGGTATTGGGATTAATCACCAAGAGTTATAAGACTATTGGTGTAGCGGGTACGCATGGTAAGACCACTACATCTTCCATGATCGCACACATCTTGAAAGTAGCGAAAAAAGATATGGTTGCTTTCTTGGGAGGCATCACCACGAATTATGAATCGAACCTCGTTATGGAGGGTAAGGTTAGCTCCAATACAACTGTCGTGGTGGAGGCAGATGAATTTGATCGTTCGTTCTTAAGATTATTCCCCGAGATCGCGGTAGTGACTTCAGCTGATGCCGATCACCTTGATATTTATGGTGATCACGAGAGCATGCTCACTTCATTCCGCGATTTTGTTAAGCAAATAAAGAAAGGCGGTTCACTGATTATTCACGAATCGATCGCAGAATTAATCGCGAACGATGCAAATCATGTGACCAAACATATTTACAGCATGAGCCGGGGACAGTTTTTTGCCGGCAACATAACCGCGCATAGCGGATTTTTTGAATTCGACCTGTGTGGTTTCGGCCCAACGGTTGAAAGGATCAGGCTCGGTGTCCCCGGTTTTCATAATGTGGAAAATGCAGTGGCCGCATCCATTGCAGCGCATTTAAGTGGCGTGAGCATCAAAACAATTAAAGAGTCGCTCGGATCATTCCAGGGTGTAAAGCGCAGGTTTGAGTTTGTCGTGAAAAATGACAAAGTAATTTTTGTAGATGACTACGCACATCATCCGACAGAAATTGAAGCATTTCTCAAATCAATGAAGTCAATGTACTCGAGAAGAAAGTTGACAGTCATATTTCAGCCGCACTTATTCACCCGTACGCGCGATTTCGCAGAGGGTTTTTCGAAAAGCCTAAGCCTCGCGGATGAGTTGTTACTGATGGATATTTATCCGGCACGTGAACTTCCTATTCCCGGTGTCGACTCAGATATGATTTTTAAGGATATCACCAGCAAAGTAAAAGTAAGGTGTGGAAAAAAGGATTTGATGGAAAAATTAGAAGGGATGGACATTGATGTATTGGCCACAGTAGGTGCAGGCGACATTGATACGTTTGTTCAACCCATTAAAAATATGTTGACAAAGAAATATGAAAATTAGATTCAACATTAAACGCGAACTTAAAATTGCCACTGCATTGGCCGTGCTTTTCTTCTTTATCGCCTTTAGTGAACGTAAGCAAGGAGCCGTTTCAGTTAAGGACATCATCATCAAAGTTGAGAATTCGAATGAAAACCAATTCCTCGATGAGCAGGACATCGTTGACCTGATGCAATTGGACGCAGAAAATTTAAAAGGTGCTACTCTCGATCGATTGAACCTGAAAGAGATTGAGACGAAAATTAAGTCGAATCGCTTTGTGCAGGATGCCGAATTGTACAGCGACCTCAAGGGTAATTTGATTGTGAAGGCAACGCTCCGCAGACCAATAGCTCGCATCGTTCGTAATGATGGCCCGGATGGATACATCGCTGAAGATGGAACCATCATGCCTGTATCGGATAAGTTTACTACACGCGTTGTTTTAATCAGTGGTTCTTTTTCAAGACTTCTTTTGCAATCAGAAAATTTGAATAAGTCGGTTGAGGGAAAACAACTTCTGGAGATGTTATCAATCATTCGTGAAGATGAGTTTTGGAGAGCTCAAATAGCGCAGTTGGATATTGATAATCATGTACGGGTGAATATGTTTCCGCAGGTAGGTGGCCAACTGATTGAGTTTGGAAAACCCGAGAACCTGGAATTAAAATTTAGAAAACTCAGGATTTTTTATAAAGAGATTCTTCCACAGCAAGGATGGAGTGCATATGAACGAATAAACCTGGAGTACGAGGGACAAATTATAGCAGAATGAATTTTTTAAGAAACTATATATAAACAAAGAAACAACCACTTAAAGATTACAGTCATGGAACAAGAAAGAATAATAGTAGGTCTCGATATCGGTACAACGAAAATTTGTGCTATAGTGGGCCGCAAGAATGAATTCGGCAAGCTCGAAGTGCTCGGCATGGGCAAGGCCGAATCGGAGGGCGTTGTAAAAGGTATCGTTTTCAACATAGATAAAACGGTACACGCCATTGAAAAAGCTATTAAGGAAGCCAGCGATCAGGCCGGTATCGACATTGCTTTGGTGAATGTTGGTATTGCCGGTCAGCATATCCGCAGCTTCATTCAACACGGTGGCATTACACGCTCTTCTAAGGAAGATGAAGTGACCATCGATGATGTAGAGCGTTTAACGCAAGACATGTACCGCATGGTAGTGCCTCCCGGAAGCCAGATCATCCACGTGATGCCACAAGATTATATGGTGGATTACGAGGAAGGCATCAAGGAACCCGTAGGCATGTCAGGTGTTCGGTTGGAAGCCGACTTCCACATTATCACCGCACAAACCAATGCGATTAACAATATCAATAAGTGTATTAGAAGAGGTGGCCTGGAAACCGAAGATCTGATACTTGAACCGCTTGCATCCAGCCTCGCAGTATTAAGTGAAGAAGAAAAAGAAGCGGGTGTTTGCTTAATCGATATTGGAGGAGGCACAACAGACATAGCCATTTTCCACGAAAATATTATTCGTCATACAGCGGTTATTCCGTTCGGAGGAAATATTGTCACAAATGATATTAAGCAGGGCCTTATGGTTCTTCCGCAGCAGGCGGAACAATTAAAGACTCGTTTCGGCAAAGCAATTTCTGAAGAAGCTAGTCCGAATGAAATTGTTTCCATCCCTGGCATTCGCAATCGTTCTGCCAAGGAGATTTCTGTTAAGAACCTGGCAAACATTATCCAGGCACGCATGGAAGAAATTATTGAAATGGCACATGCCGAAATTATCAGTTCAGGATTTGAGAATCGGTTGGCAGGTGGAATTGTAATCACTGGTGGTGGTGCGCAACTCAGCAACCTGAAGCAGTTGGTAGAATATATGACGGGCATGGATACTCGGGTCGGCTATCCGAACGAGCATCTTGGCAAGAGCAAAATAGAAGCAGTGAAAAGTCCGATGTATGCAACTGCCGTAGGACTTGTACTTGCAGGATTCCGCTCACTTGATGAGAGAGAGGATCGCTACAAGGAAGCACGGGAATTGGTGAGAGTTACTAATAAGCAATCCAAGAAACCCGTTTCGTCCAGAAATTTCTTCAACGATATACTCACAAAGACGAAGAGTTTATTGATTGATGACCTGGATGGTAAGAATGAATACTAGACATAAGGAGCAAGACATGAGACACAAGACTGTCTCGAATCTTGATACTTAAGTCTTAAGTCTAAAAATGAGAACCACTAAAAATTAAAGTATATGTTAGAAACCGGATCGTACAAATTCGACATCCCCAAGCAAAATACGCTGGGAGCTCCGCGATCAATTATCAAAGTGATAGGTGTAGGCGGAGGAGGAAGTAACGCTGTTAACCACATGTTCCGTCAGGGAATAAAAGACGTAGAGTTTGTGGTGTGTAACACCGACTTGCAGGCACTTAACGCTAGCCCTGTGCCAACCAAATTGCAAATCGGTGTAGATCTTACTGAAGGTTTGGGATGTGGCGCAAACCCTAAAGTGGGTAAAGGCGCAGCCATCGAAAGCAAGGAACAAATCCGTGAATTTTTGAACGGCACCAAAATGGTGTTCATCACGGCAGGTATGGGCGGAGGTACCGGAACAGGTGCAGCTCCAGTCATTGCCAAGATTGCGAAAAGCATGGGCATTCTTACGGTGGGTATTGTAACCGAGCCCTTTGCTTTTGAAGGAAAGAAAAAACTGGCGCAAGCCAATACCGGAATTCAAGCACTTCGCCATAGCTGCGATACCGTGCTTGTAATTCTTAACGATAAGCTCAGAGAAATATACGGCAACCTTCCAATCGGCCAGGCATTTGCACAAGCCGATAATGTGTTGACCACTGCAGCCAAAGGCATTGCTGAAATTATTACCCTTGCCGGATACGTAAACGTGGACTTCCAGGATGTTCGCTCCGTCATGCTGAATGCAGGGCCCGCAGTTATGGGAACCTCCGAAACGAAAGGCGATAACCGTGCGCGCAATGCGGCAAGTGGCGCATTATCCTCTCCGCTGCTTGATAGCTGCGACATCATGGGTGCGAAGAAAATTCTGCTTTCCATTGTTTCAGGTTCAGAAGCTGAATTGCAGATGGATGAGTTGATGGAGATCACCGAGTACATTCAGGAGCAAGCTGGTCAGGAAGCTGAAATGATTTTTGGTCACGGTGTTGACCCTAATCTAGGTGATCGCTTACGGGTTACTGTGATCGCTACTGGTTTCGAAAGTGAAACAGAACCTCAGGCAGAAGTGGATGGCCCCACTGTTTTGAAACAAGAAGTGGAACCTGATAAGAAAAAGATCCATGATTTGGATCGTAGTCAGATTTGGATGTTTGAATCTGACAATGGAGTTGGTCAGCCAAAAGAGATTCAGCTCAAGAAAGAGGAACCTAAAGAAGTTAAGGAAGAAGAAGAACCTCTTGAGCATGAAGTAGTCTTTACAGGGCCATTCAGTAAAGTGGATGAACCTATTTCAAGAGACGATGAGGATGATGATGATGATGATAGCCTTTTCGGAAATCACGATGACGAGTTTGAGCGCGAAACAGAAAAATATGGCGATCAGGTAATCAATGATGATGGAATGATGGAATTGCGTTCAGCAAAGCAACGTTTGAAAGAGCAGGCTGAGCAGCGAAAAGAAAAGTTAAAAAGCGCTCGCAAGCAGGAGATGACAAAAGAAGAGTTCAACGAAAAATGGGCGTTGCCAGCATACTTGCGCAGAGGCGTGAAGATGGATAACGTTCCGCACTCTTCTGAACAGTTTATTTCCAAGTACAACCTCAACGATGATAACAGTCTGTTGGGGAATAATAAGTTCTTACACGACAATGTTGATTGATACCTCACCCCCGACCCCTCTCCCAAGGAGAGGGGAGTAAATGAGGAAAAAAATTGAAATGCGATTTATGGTTTCAAAAAGTTCAAAGGTATGGCATTTGCGGTGCGACTGGTATTTTACTCCATTCGTAGTGGTTGTTGGTGGTAAATATTTTTTGCCGGTACCGCAATGCCTTTTTATCAAGTCGGGCGCTTAGTCTGACCATTTTTTAACCTTTGAAAAAGCCTCGACAGACGGTCGCGGCTTTTCTTTTTTACCTCACCCCTCCGTCCTCGTTCCTCGGACACCTCC
>JANNQJ010000021.1:0-2925 GCA_031400675.1 Cyclobacteriaceae bacterium | reverse complement strand
TACATTAGCTGAAATCGTGGCCATCCCGGTGGATGATCCGATTGCATTCACATTCTTTACAGGCTACATGGCCATGTTAGCTGCGGCCGTTTTCTTCTTTATTGAAAGAGGAAGTGTTGAAGGAAAATGGAAACTTTCCCTTTTGGTTTCCGGATTAATTACTGGTATCGCAGCGGTGCATTACTTTTACATGCGTGATTATTATTTGGCAACTGGCCAAACGCCAACTGCGCTCCGCTACATCGACTGGACATTGACGGTGCCATTGATGTGTGTGGAGTTTTATTTATTGACCAAAGCAGCTGGCGCAAAGACTTCCTTATTGTGGAAGTTGATCCTTGCGTCGGTAGTTATGCTTGTGGCCGGCTACATTGGTGAAGCATTTTCTGACGGTACTACCTTTCACTCTGTACTCTGGGGCGTTATCTCCACTGTTGGTTATGTTTACATTTTGTATACGGCTTGGGTAGGCGAAGTGGCACAATTGGCAAAAAATTCTGGAGACCCAGTTGTGATCAGGGGCATCAAAACCTTGGCCTGGTTTGTATTAGTCGGCTGGGCTATATATCCAATTGGCTACATGTGTATGCCAGGCGGATGGCTTAACACAGGTTTTGGCTGGAATGCATCTAACGTAGATTTGTTCTACAACATTGCGGATGCCATCAATAAGATTGGGTTTGGATTGGTAGTGTATAGTATTGCTGTTACCAGCAAATCTACTGCCAAGGCATAGGCTTCCCTCGATTAATTGGGTGAAAAGAGATAAGGGGAAACTTGTAATAAGTTTCCCCTTATTTTTTATTAGAGCAATAGTTCAGCGTATTTCAAATCAAAATTGAAACGTGAAAGAATTTGAAAAGTTAAGGAAGTACCTATTAATTGCAGGATTGATACTGGCATGTAGTGCACACCTGGTCATTATTGGCGAAGACATCCAAATTTACTTATTGATAGGTATCATCGCCCTCACAGGAGTTCCGCACGGCTCTCTTGATTTTTTTATTGAAAGGCAATCCTTAATAAATACTAATCAAAAGATTTCAATTAGCACGTTCCTGAAAAAATACCTGTTGGCCATGTTCGGCTATGGCATTCTTTGGTTGCTATTTCCAACCTTAGCCCTGATTGTTTTTATTGGGATTTCGGCCTTTCACTTTGGTGAAATTGATTGGCCCCAACGTGGTAATACCAAATTGGAATCTGTACTGTACACGGTTTACGGTCTTCTTTTTATATCCTTTATTTTGACCAGTCACATCAACTCAGCGGCCCCTATTTTTGAAACTATTACTCAGAAGAAATTTAGTACGGCTTTTTGGTTAGAATGGGGTGCTCTGCTGTTTCCATATTGCTGCATATTACTTGGTCTGCACATAGTTATTCTTTTGATGCTGCACGCCCGCCTGGGATGGGAAAGGAAAGTAATTCTTCAATTCGTTTTACAAAGCCTGGTGTTAGTTGTTATTGTTTACTGGCTACCCTTATATCTTAGTTTTGGATTCTACTTCGGATTGTGGCATTCACTCATATCATTTAATTTGATTCGTAAGCAAATGAAACTCTCCAATGATTGGCTGGGGTGGATTTCTATGGTGAAGAAGGCCATTCCCTTTACCACAATTGCATGGATAGGCATACTACTGCTGATTTTTATATCTAGCACTTTCCAAACTGAATGGCTTCTGCTATCTAATCTATTTGTGGGAATTGCGATACTCACCCTTCCTCATTTACAGGTTTTTACCAGGATTAAATTTAGCTAGAGGCCTACAAATTGGAGGAGTAACCAGGGGTTGAAGAGACCTAACTCTTCCTTTTTATTGCTTGTCTAATTTGGTTAGATAAGCATTAGCTAGTTGGAGATGTTTTTCGCGTTTCTCTTTCGGCATTTTATCAAACATCTTTACCAACATAGCTAATCTTGGATTCTTCAAAAAGAAATCGCGATGCGTGTTCATGAAACGCCAAAACAATCCATCCCAAATAGGCTGCCAATCGCCTTTTTCGTAGTCGCTCATTTTCATCAAGTAGTTGCTCCCGCTGATGTAGGGCTTGGTGGCCATTAGTCCGCCATCGGCATATTGACTCATGCCGTACACATTGGGCACCATGACCCAATCGTATGCATCAATGAAGAGTTCCATAAACCATTGATAGACTTCGTCTGGATCAAACTCGCAGAGTAGCATAAAATTGCCAAGCACCATCAATCGTTCAATGTGATGGCAGTAGCCTGTAGTCAATACCTTTCTAATGGTGCTGTCGATCGGAGGGATGCCTGTTGTGCCTTTCCAATATGATTTTGGGATTTTTCGTTTAAACTTCCAGTAATTCGTGGTCCGCTCTTGCGTGCCTTTCGTTTCATATACGCCTCGAATAAATTCGCGCCAACCTAAAATCTGTCTAACAAAACCCTCGCATGAATTGAGAGGGATTTTATTTTTGCTGGCGAAGGCAATAGCTTGAGCTATAATCTCTTTTGGTGTCAACAACCCAACATTGAGCATAGGTGTCAGCACGCTGTGGTGTAAAATACTTTCACTATTCACCAGGGCATCTTCGAAATCGCCAAACTCCGCAAAGCGATGTTTTAGGAATTGATCGAGCCATGCGCGACTTTCGGTAAACGTAGTTGGATAAATAAATGAGCGACTGACTTCACCATAGTTGGAAGTGAAATTATTTCCTACATACAGTACAGCTTCTCTCCAATACTCGTTCTGCTTAGGAAATTTTACTATTGGCGGCTTTTTCCCTTTCGGGTATTTCAACCTGTTCTCGGCATCAAACGTCCATTTACCTCCAGCGGGCTGTAGCTTTTCATCGACTAAGATTTTAAAGTGCTTGCGTTGCTTTGTGTAAAAGTCCGTTAGGAAGAAACGTTTCTTACTAATAAAATAGTCAGCGACTTGGCTATGTGTC
>JANNQJ010000020.1:0-10187 GCA_031400675.1 Cyclobacteriaceae bacterium | reverse complement strand
CCTTCTCCTCTTTTATTCTTCACAATGGGGTGGACAAATAAATGACTGTACGATCCATCTTCCCAGGTATCCCAGTGGCGGTAGTTCAGGCCATCGTAAATCTGCACGTTGGATTTTTCAAACTCCGGATAGAATTCTTTTCCCTGTACTTTTTGAATCTTCACTTCCTGCATGGTGATTTGAAATTGACCATCAGGCGAAATGGATTTGTCGTCTACTAACACTTCGTCACTTAATTCATACGGTACACCTCCTGTTAACGCAACGCTGTAGCGCCTACTTGAGCTTTTATTTTCCTTAATATTGGGTGTGCTCACTGAGTATACCAGTTGTTTGCCGTCACGAGAGATACCCACTGCACTTACGCGACCCAGTTGCCAGAGCAGTTCGGGGGTCATGCGGTCTTGCGCGATGGTGGAGATAGAAATAATGTGACAAAGAAGTAAAGTTGATATACGGTTCATACGATTTGTTTAGAGAGTTCGAAATTAGCAAAAAAGAGTCTACTCTTCGCGGCCCTGTGCCGCGATCCCCTTTTAGAGTGCTAAATTTGGGGATGCCGGATCCCGATAATTATCTGGACCGGCATGGGTCTGGATAAGAGGCAGGATGTTTGTACTTTCATCTATCTAAATTCAATCATATGAAATGGATCGGCAGAAGACAAAGCGGTAACGTGTCAGACCAGCGCGGTAGCGGTGGCGGCAGGATACCTGGCGGATTACTCACCAAAGGTGGAATAGGCACTGTGGTAATAGTTCTCATCATCAGTCTGATCACGGGTAAAAACCCCCTCACATTATTAGAACAAACCGGTATGGGAAGTTCAACAACCGAACAGCAAAGCTATACACCCACAGCCGAAGAGGAAGAACTAGCAGGATTTGTACGCGTAGTGTTGGCCGATACTGAAGATGTCTGGAACAACCAATTGAGTGATTACCGAGAACCTACACTTGTTCTGTTCACTGATTATATAGAATCGGCTTGTGGCAATGCAAGTGCTTCTACTGGGCCATTTTACTGTCCCCTGGATGAGAAAGTTTATATTGATTTAAGTTTTTACACAGCGTTAAGAGATCGTCTTGGCGCACCCGGTGATTTCGCTCAGGCATATGTGATTGCACATGAAGTTGGACATCATGTGCAACACCTCTTAGGTATCTCCGATAAAGTTCACAGCATGCGCAGTCAACTCAGCGAAGAAGAAAACAATGCGATGTCGGTGAAGCTGGAATTGCAGGCGGACTTTTTAGCAGGCGTATGGGCTCATTATGCTGATCAGACAAATAACATTATTGAGCCGGGTGATTTTGAAGAAGCGCTCAACGCTGCTAATGCCATTGGCGATGATCGTTTACAAAAGCAATCACAAGGTCATGTGGTGCCCGACTCATTCACCCACGGAACTTCTGAACAACGTATGCGTTGGTTTCGAAAAGGTTACGAAACAGGCGATACCAAACAGGGTGATACGTTTGCGGTAAGTGAGGATGAACTTTAAGTTATTTACACTTACTCACTCTAAAAATTTACTAAGCATCCCTCTTTCTTTACTTCTTGATTTGATAAATCCTTTCCCATTTTGGTAGAATTAATTTAATAAAGGAGTTATTTTGATGCGTTTCGTCAGATTATACTCTGGCATTTAATTGGCAAAGTATAGAAAACATTACATTGAATTATGGATTACAAAGCAACTGTCTCCAGTCTCTTCTTCTTACTCATTCATGCAGATGGCAATGTGAGCAAAAAAGAAATGATGCGAGGCAAGCAAATGATGCAGGCGGAGGGAATTGACGAAACGAAATTTAACTTATTACTGGAAAAACTTAAGCTTCGTAAGCCTGGTGATATTTACAATGAATGCTTGACCGCTATA
This sequence comes from Cyclobacteriaceae bacterium, assembly GCA_031400675.1. Classification (GTDB taxonomy): domain Bacteria; phylum Bacteroidota; class Bacteroidia; order Cytophagales; family Cyclobacteriaceae; genus UBA2336. The sequence continues at coordinate 8,305 of JANNQJ010000020.1, read as the reverse complement.
AAAAAATTTAACGTTAAAAATCAGATACGATGCATCGCGTGGCTTTGTGTAGTCGCCAATGCAGATGGTTTTATGGACAAAAAAGAATGGATGTTAATCTATAAGCTCTATCAAACCGAACTCAATCTTCAGTTGGATGACATCATGAAGGTACAGAAGGACTTAAACAAAATTATTCACGGAAAGGAATTTCACTCCTTAGGCGTTAAAGTCTCCTAACGTAATTAGATTAAAATAACTCCTTCGCAATCCGATAAATAGGATCAGATTTCCCCATGGAATAGAAATGAAGCGTAGGCACTCCCCCTTTTATCAACTCCTTTGACTGCTTCACCGCCCACTCAATACCCAACTCTTTTACTGCTGCATTGTCTTTACACTTCTCAATTTCATCCTCCAGCGCTTCCGGTATATCGATATAAAAAATAGTAGGAAGCACGCTGCTCTGAGATTTTGTTGTGATGGGTTTAATACCGGGAATGATCGGAACCATGATCCCAGCCTCTCTGCATCTGTCCACAAAATCAAAATACTTCTTATTATCAAAAAACATTTGTGTAACAATGTACTCTGCTCCCAGATCAACCTTATGTTTCAGGTATTTCAAATCAGTTTTCGGGTTTGGAGCAGCGAAATGTTTTTCAGGGTAGCCAGCTACACCAATACAAAAACTTGTAGGTGTTGAATTCAACAGGTCTTCATCCAGATATTTTCCTCCATTCAAATTGGCTACTTGCTGAAGAAGCTCTGACGCATACTTATGCCCATCAGGGTCTGGTACAAACCGACCTTCATTCTTAATGCCATCGCCCTGCAACACCAATAAATTCTCAATACCCAGAAAGTGCAAATCAATGAGCGCATTTTCTGTTTCGTCTCTCGTGAAACCTCCGCAAATAATGTGAGGTACCGTGTCAACTTTATAGTGATTTTGAATAGCCGCACATAATGCCACCGTGCCGGGTCTTTTCCTGGTAGATTTTTTTTCCAACAATCCACTCTCCCGCTTCTTATATACAAACTCTTCACGATGGTACGTAACATCAACAAAAGGAGGTTTGAACTCCATAAGCGGATCCATGTGATCAAATAGCGAGCGAATGTTCTCACCCTTCAACGGTGGAAGAACTTCAATCGTAAAAAGTGTTTTACCGTTCGCGTTCTTTAAATGATCGATTACCTTCATAGTTATTTAAATATCGTAAGATAAATTAGGTGAGAGCCACTTTTCAATTTCACTCAGGCTCATGCCCTTTCGTTTTGTATAATCTGCAACTTGATCCTTCTCAATTTTACCGAGTCCAAAATATTTGGAATCAGGATGTGAGAAATAAAATCCGCTCACCGCAGCACCTGGATACATCGCATACGACTCCGTAAGTGTAATACCTACCTTCTCAGCTTCAAGCAATTCAAATAAAAGTTTCTTCTCTGTGTGATCCGGGCAAGCAGGATAGCCTGGTGCTGGACGAATGCCTTGATACTCTTCACTGATCAGTTTATCGCTTGAAAGATCTTCGTCCTGTGCATAGCCCCATAATTCCCTCCTTACTTTTTCGTGAAGGCATTCTGCAAATGCTTCAGCCAGTCGATCCGCTAGCGCCTTTGCCATAATGTCTGAATAATCATCATGATTAGCTTGGTGTTGTTCTGTAAGTTTTTCCAAACCAATTCCGGCTGTTACGGCAAACACTCCGAAATAATCCTTTCCTTCTTCAGGAGAAATAAAATCAGCCAGACAAAGGTTCGGAAGATTTTGTGCTTTTTTATTTTGTTGGCGCAGAAAATGAAAAGTGGAAAAAGATTCAGTACCATTCATCAAGTCAACATCATCACCCCTGTTTACAGCAGGATAAAACGCTACCACCCCATTTGCCTGCAGACTTTTATTCCTGACAATTTCATCGAGCATTTTATTCGCATCATCAAAAAGCTTTTTTGCCTCTACCCCTACAATCGAGTCTTTAAAGATGCCCGGATAACGTCCCGCCAGCATCCATGTCTGAAAGAAGGGAGTCCAGTCTATGTACTTACGAATCTCTGCTAGCGGAAAAGCCACAAATTCCTTTCTACCTATAAAAGAAGGTGTTGTGAACTTAGTTCCCTGCCAGTCAATTTTCGTTCGATTCTTTCTCGCTTCTGCTAACGGGATATAATTCTTAGTTGCCTTTCTGCTTTCATGATCTTCGCGAAGTGCTTCATATTCTTGTTTGATCTTCGTTTTAAAATTTCCGCGTGTGTGCAAACTAATGAGTTCACTCGCCACCGGCACCGAACGAGAAGCATCCAACACATGAACAACCACCCCATCGTACATTGGGTCAATCTTTACTGCTGTATGAATGCGTGAGGTTGTCGCTCCACCGATTAACAACGGAAGCTCCAGTTTCTGGTGCTGCATTTCTTTAGCCACATGAACCATTTCGTCCAAAGAAGGCGTGATCAAACCGCTCAACCCAATAATATCCACCTTCTCTCTCCTGGCAGCCTCGATGATTTTTTCTGTCGAGACCATCACACCAAGGTCGATTACTTCATAATTGTTACAGGCCAGCACTACGCCTACAATGTTCTTTCCAATATCATGAACATCGCCCTTCACGGTTGCCATTAAAACTTTTGCTGCAGCCTGGTGAGAATTACCACTCAATCTTTTTTCTTCTTCAAGATAGGGAGTCAGGTACGCTACCGACTTCTTCATCACCCTTGCACTCTTCACTACTTGCGGTAAAAACATTTTACCCGCACCAAATAAATCGCCCACGACATTCATCCCCGACATCAACGGACCTTCGATTACATGAAGAGGACGGCCATATTGTAGTCTTGCCTCCTCCGTGTCTACATCGATAAAGTCAATAATTCCTTTCACGAGTGCATGCGTAAGCCTTTCCTCCACATTCCCCTTTCTCCACTCATCATCTAACTCTTTTTTCTTTGCTGATCCTTTTACGGTCTCGGCAAATTCAAGCAAGCGTTCAGTTGAGTCATCGCGTCTATTAAGAAGAACATCCTCAACCCGTTCAAGCAGACCCTTGTCAATTTCGTCATACACTTCCAGCATCGTTGGGTTCACAATACCCATATCCATACCATGCTGAATGGCGTGATATAAAAAAGCCGAGTGCATGGCTTCACGTACTTTCTGGTTTCCGCGAAAGCTGAAAGAAACGTTACTCACCCCTCCACTTACGTGAGCATGTGGAAGATTTTCTCTTATCCACTTAGCCGCGCGAAAGAAATCGAGTGCATAATTCCTGTGTTCATCAATACCGGTAGCTACCGGAAAAATATTCGGATCGAAAATGATATCCTGCGGTAAGAATTTTACCTGGTTAACGAGGATATCATACGCTCGCTTACAAATGGATATTCTCCTTTCAAAATTATCGGCCTGACCTTGTTCATCAAATGCCATTACTACTACAGCAGCACCGTAACGTTTTACCAACTTCGCCTGACGAATGAATTCTTCTTCACCCGCTTTCATGCTAATTGAGTTCACGATTCCTTTGCCCTGCAAACACTTCAATCCTGCTTCAATCACTTCCCACTTCGATGAATCAATCATCACGGGCACTCGTGAAATTTCAGGCTCAGATGCCATCAGATTCAAATACCTCACCATGGCGGCTTGTGAATCCAGCATACCCTCATCCATGTTCACATCAATCACCTGCGCGCCACCACGTACCTGGTCAAGCGCTACTTCCAAGGCCTCATCAAATTTGTCTTCCTTGATTAGTTTGAGAAATCTGGCTGAGCCGGTAACATTCGTCCGTTCTCCAATGTTGATGAAATTCGAATTCGGAGTTATTTCGACCGCCTCAAGTCCGCTTAATTTTAAATATTTAGACATGCTCTAACGCTAACACTCTTGGTTTATACTTTTTTGCTATTTCTGCGATCATCTTAATATGCTCAGGTGTAGTACCGCAACATCCGCCAACAATATTGACTAAACCCTCCTTTAAAAATTCTTCAATCTGCGCCCCCATATCTTCGGGAGTTTGATCATACTGGCCAAATTCATTTGGCAAGCCCGCATTCGGATATGCGCTTGTAAAGAAAGGTGCTTTCTCATTCAGTACCTGTAGATAGGGTCGTAACGCGCTCGCACCCAACGCACAATTCAATCCAATACTCAACAAGGGAACATGAGAAACTGAAATTAAAAAGGCTTCTGTGGTTTGCCCCGAAAGTGTGCGGCCGCTGGCATCGGTGATGGTACCGGAAACCATGATGGGAAGGTTCTTACCGATCTCATCAAATAATTCCTGTATACCGAAGAGTGCTGCCTTTACATTGAGCGTATCAATTACTGTTTCCAACAGAAGGACATCAGAGCCACCATCAATCAAACCCTTGGCTTGCTCTTTAAAAGCTTTTACAAGCTCATCAAATGTGATAGCGCGATAGCCAGGATTGTTAACATCGGGGGAGAGTGATGCTGTTTTATTGGTTGGCCCCATGGCACCCGCTACAAAGCGAGGCTTGTGCGGTTCCATTTTAGTGAACTCATCCGCCACTTCCCTGGCAATTTTCGCAGCCTCGTAGTTGAGATCATAAATAATATGTTCGAGATGATAATCTGCCTGAGCGATGGACGTGCCACTAAACGTGTTCGTTTCAATCATATCGGCACCGGCTTCAAAATACTGGCGATGAATATCTCTTATAATATCCGGTCGAGTAAGGGATAACAAATCGTTGTTACCCTTCAGCGGATGCTTGTGGTCTTTAAACCGATCTCCACGAAAGTCTGCCTCCTCCAGTTTATGGCGCTGAATCATCGTGCCCATAGCACCATCAATGATGAGAATGCGCTCTTTTAGAATGTCTAAGATTTTCATAAGCTCTCGTTATTACGAAATTGTCATCCAGAGAGCCCTGTAGTGATGGGTTACTTATCTTCTTCCGCCTTTTGGCGGAATGGGATTTAGCACAACACCTCACGATGAAGGGAGATAGGATGCTAAGACGTCTTCGGGCCCAAACCCTCGGTCTTTCTGGATAAGCAACTACAAAGAAAATCAATAACTTCATAAAAAGAAAAATCATTAGCGTAATTTTAGGATTCATGAAGTTAGCTGCCATCGACATCGGCTCCAATGCCATCCGTTTCCAGGTCTCTTCCATTCTTGATGACGGCAAACGAACACTCTTTAAAAAACTCGAATATGTACGTTTCCCACTGCGGCTAGGGCATGATGTCTTTTCTACCGGAAGAATCAGCGAAAAGAGTATGGAGAAGTTCAAGAAGCTAATGAGGGCGTATAAACTCCTGATTGATCTGTATGAGGTAGATGACTATATGTTTTGCGCTACTTCTGCCATGCGCGAATCAGAGAATGGCCTTGAACTGGTAAAGCAACTGAAAGATGAATTGGGTATTACGATTGAAATCATTGATGGGCACCGAGAGGCAGAGTTAATCAATAAGGCGATAGTTTCGTATTTGACAGATGCCACCTATCTCCACATTGATGTAGGGGGTGGCAGTACAGAGCTGAATCTTTTTACTGGTGGAAAGAAACTAAAAACACGGTCTTTTAAAGTTGGTTCTGTTCGTGTGCTGGAACATCATGATCTGCCTGTGATGTGGCAAGATATGGAACACTGGGTAAGGGAGAATGTTAAACGGGAATATGGAAAAGTAACCGCAGTAGGAACAGGTGGAAACATCAGTAAAATATTTGAGTTGGCTCAATTAAAACCCCACCGGCAGATGTCGCTGAAAAAAGTAAAGGAAATCAAAGAAATGATTGAGGGGTATTCGATGGACGACCGAATTTATAAATTACAAATGAATCCCGACCGTGCCGATGTAATCATCCCTGCCAGTGATATTTATATCAAAGTTATGGAATGGGCGAACGCCAAATACATTTTGGTTCCCGATGTTGGGTTAAAAGATGGCATGCTTCACTATCTACTCGAGAGAATGAGGTCACAGCAAAAAATAAAGTTTGATTAAAACAACTTGGCAGACGCCAGCATCTCCTTAGAGACGTGATAAAACTCTTTATGGATGTTAAAGGGCTCTTCACCGTTTAATTCTTCTTTAACGTACGAGCCGTCTTCTTTCATCCAGTAAGAATTGACATTGTCGCGGAGGTTATACGATAGGTTATTGATGGATTGCTTTTTCAATAAATCATCTTCAAGCAAAAACAGCGATTCAATCCTACGATCAAAACTTCGTACCATCGCATCCGCGCTTCCAATATAGATTTTTGGATCGCCACCGTTGTGGAAATAATAGGTGCGGGCGTGCTCGAGGAACTCCCCTACGATAGAGAGTACCTGGATATTTTCACTTACCCCTTTGCGCTGAGGACGCAGGCAACAGATTCCACGAATGATTAACGTAATTTTAACACCCGCTTGCGAGGCCTTATACAATTCATCGATCAGTTCTTTATCCTGGAATGAATTGATTTTAATAACAATACCAGAGGGTATTCCGTTACTCGCATTCTCAGCTTCGCGTTTTACCAGGTTGCAAAGCTGTATGCGCATATCGCGAGGTGATGTAATCAGATTGCGATAAGCAGTTGGTTGAGAATGTCCGGTGATAACATTAAAAAACTCCGATACATCCTGCCCGTAAATTTCTTTAGAGGTTAACAAACTAATATCCGTATAAAACCGGGATGTAGTTTCATTATAATTTCCACTGCTTAGATGAACGTAACGATACACCTTGTCATCAGTTTCTTTTCGAACGATTAACAGCAGTTTAGTGTGGGTCTTTAAGCTGCTCACACCGTAAATAACAAAGCAACCCGCTTGTTGCAGACGCTGTGCCTCCCGCAAATTGTTTTCTTCGTCAAAGCGCGCTTTCACTTCAAACAACACGGACACATGCTTACCATTTTCGGCAGCCCGTAACAACGCAGCGGTAACCCTTGAATCCTTCGCAACCCGATAAATCGTAATCTTGATAGAAAGCGTTTCTACATCATCTGCCGCTTTCTCCAGCATCTCTAACACGGGTTCCATCGAATTATACGGATGATGGAGCATAATATCCCTGTTCTTTAAGATTTCAAACAAATCCTTGGTGCCATACTCGGGGAAACTAAGCGGTTTCACCGGGGATCGTGGTTGAGTGCGCTTGTCTTTGAAGTCCTTATGTCCTGTGATTTGCTGAAGACCCACAAAATCAATCATGCTGCCTGTCGGTATACTGAAAATATTGCTCTCGTCAATATCCAATTGAATTTTGAGCAACCGGATGATCCAAGGATCGGGAAACTCTTCTACCTCAAGGCGTACCACCCTGCCTGATCTGCGTGTTTTTAACTTTCGTTTAAGTTCCTCCAAAAAATTGGTTTCAATATCTTCACTTTCTTCCAATGTAAAATCTCCATTCCTGTTGATGCGAAAGAGTGTAACACCAGTTATCTCCACATTCCGAAATAATTGATGAATGTTTTGTTTAATAATTTCCTCAATAGGGATAAAAAGCCTCGCTGCAATATCATTCAATTCGTAAAACCGTGGAAGGTTACTGGGTATCTGGATAAAAGAAACTTTCTGTTGAGCAGGTGTATCACTGGCAACCCTGGTCACCACACCCAACAGCAATCGGTTGTGTTTGAGTGTTGGGAAAGTGTGATAGTTATCAAACAACATGGGGGTGAGCATCGGAAAAACCGTTTTTAGGAAGTAGTCATTGACTAACTTAACCTGTTCCACCGTCATGCTATTGTAATCGCCTATGGTAAATCCATTCTTAGGGAAAAGAGGTTTTAACTCTTTCAGATAATATTCATTTTGAGCGTTGTAAAAGTTTTTAGTTTCTGTTAACAGATACTCCCGAAAAGGCTGTTCGCGCTGGCCGTTGTAGTCAAACCGTTCCTTTCCATAATCGATGTAATTGTACAAACTGCCGAGACGAATCGTACAAAATTCATCGAGGTTAGATGCGGTAATGGATAAGAAACGCAATCGATCAAAAATACTTCTGTCGGTGTACTTAGCTTGATCCAGCACACGATAATTAAACTGAAGCCAGCTTAAATCTCTGCTGACGTAGTTACTTTCTTCCACATTTGATCCTATTCTCTCGGCAGTGCTGGCTACTTCGCTCATCGCTTAAATTTAATCAGGTTAAAAAATTACACATCTACCCGTGCGTACTTAGCATTCTTCTCAATAAATTCTCTGCGCGGTGCTACTTCATCGCCCATGAGCATGGAAAATAAGTGATCCGCTTCTGCAGCCGATTCAATACTTACTTGTTTAAGTGTGCGTTTCGAAGGATCCATGGTGGTCGTCCAAAGCTGTTCGGGGTTCA
>JANNQJ010000019.1:0-2547 GCA_031400675.1 Cyclobacteriaceae bacterium | reverse complement strand
CTGGGGTGGGGTGAAGGGGTGGGGTGTATTGAAATGCAGTTTTAAAAGTATAATTGGTATACACCATGTAGCCTCCACACGTGTGTACCATGCCTTTCGGTTTCCCCGTTGAGCCGGAAGTGTAGAGGATAAAAAGCAAATCCTCCGCATCCATCTCTTCCGCAGCACAAATTGCACTTACTCCTTTTATTTCTTCATGCCACCACACATCACGACCTGATTTCATGATGACCGTCAACTGCGTGTGCTGCAGTACAATCGTCTTCTCAATAGTTGGGCATTCTTCCAACGCTTCGTCCACAATTGTTTTTAAATCAATTTTTTTATCTCCGCGAAATGCGCCATCCGCAGTCAGTACTATTTTACAACCCGAATCGTTGATTCTGTCGACTAATGAACCTGAAGAAAATCCGGCAAACACAACGGAGTGAACCGCTCCTATTCTCGCACACGCTAAAATGGCAAAGGCGAGCTCGGGTACCATGGGCATGTAAATACAAACACGATCACCTTTTTTGATTCCGTTTGCTCTTAACATGTTTGCGGCCGTGCATACGTGATAAAACAGTTGCTGATAAGTGAAGTGCTTTGCTTCGTCAGTTGGATTGTTTGGTTCCCAAATCAATGCTGTTTGATTGGCGCGTTCTGACAGATGTCGATCGAGGCAATTTTCGGTAATGTTCAACTTGCCTCCGATAAACCATTTTACTTCTGGCTTATGGAAATCCCACTCCAAGACCTTGCTCCATTTTTTTCTCCATACGAAATTCTCAGCAATTTCAGCCCAAAAATCTTCAGGGTGATTGACACTATAATTGTAGTGCTTTTCGTATTCAGAAAAAGATTGAATGGAATTCATAAGGCTGGTTACACGAACTAAAAATCGTGTCTTTTAAACCAAAATCAAATACAAATTTTTGATAACCTCTTTATAACATGTACTGAACAGCCACCGCCACAAGAGCTCCAAAAATTGCTACCGTTAATTTACGGGCATTAAAATGGTGATCGGGGCTGCTCTCAAAAACAATGGTGGTGGAAATGTGCAAAAAGTTACCGCTTACCAAGGCGTACAAATAAGTCATTCCGGATGCGGAAAGAACTTCAACATCAACTAAATAGGTGCTGACCAACAATCCGATAGGTGCCGCTAATGAAAATCCAACCAGATAAGGAATCGCTTTGTTGCGTGAATGCAACTGAAACGCGAGCACGGTCATCAGTGCGAAAGCAGCTGGTGCCCGGTGCAAAGCAATACCCAATAAAATAGCGTTGACATCATATTGTAAAGTCGGGTTCGCAGGCTGCGCCAGCATGGCTCCCTCTAAAAAAGCATGTACACACAACGCAACCAACAAAACAATTGCAGAAACCTGGCGATGGTGGTGACCATGATGATGATGATCATGTGTATGAATGCTTGCCTGTCGGTCAGGCAGGTGGCCGTGTTCAATGCCAGAAGTAAAATATTCCAATAGTTGTTGCAGAAAAAAACCTGCCAGCACAAATAATCCTATCAATTCTACTTCCCTGTTCTGAATATAAAGCTCCGGTAAAATGTGAATCACGGTAATACTGAACAGGTACGCTCCCGCGAAAACAAGAAGCAGTTTAAAATTTCTGGTTTTACCAGAAGGCAACAAGTATATGGCTAATCCCGAAAGGAGAGGAGTAAAGAATAGTACGACCAGTTTTAATGTCATGGATATTTCAGAACAACGCACAAGGTAGATAAATTACCCTACATGCAACAATGTTGCTTTATGAAAGTGCTACAATCTTGCCAAATGTGTACCTTCGCTAAACAATTACGATTATGCGAGAAGACTACCTGAGTGGTGATGGTGAAAATCTGAATGCTGCGGAGAAGGAAATTGAAAAAGCATTGCGTCCGTTGTCGTTCGATGACTTTACCGGGCAGCAAAAAGTAGTCGATAATATTAAAGTTTTTGTACAGGCGGCAAAACAGCGTAATGAATCCCTGGATCATGTGTTGCTTCACGGTCCTCCAGGATTAGGCAAAACAACATTGTCTTATATTATCGCCAACGAGCTTCAAACCGGTATTAAAATTACATCCGGTCCGGTGCTGGATAAGCCCAGCGACCTGGCCGGACTTCTTACCAACCTGGAAACAAACGATGTTTTATTCATTGATGAAATTCACCGGCTGAATCCGGTTGTGGAAGAATACCTCTATTCCGCAATGGAAGATTTTCGGATTGACATCATGTTGGATTCAGGGCCCAATGCGCGGTCGATACAAATCGGATTGAATCCTTTTACTTTAATTGGAGCCACTACCCGGGCAGGATTGCTTACTTCGCCTCTGCGGGCACGCTTTGGTATTAATTCCCGTCTGGAATATTATGATTCGAAATTGCTTGATAAAATTGTGAAGCGCTCGGCCGCTATCTTAAATACTACTATTGAAGACGATGCCTCTTTTGAAATAGCTCGCAGAAGCAGAGTTACCCCCCGTATTGCCAATAATTTATAGCGAAGAACTCGGGATTTTGCCCAGATCAAAGGAGATGGCACCATCAC
>JANNQJ010000018.1:0-26215 GCA_031400675.1 Cyclobacteriaceae bacterium | reverse complement strand
GAAGCGTTCAGAAAATAGCCAAAATGAAAATGCGAGAAGTCCCCTGTTCGTGCATCTAAGCAGGGGATTTCTCGTTCATACCTTCACTTGAAATGACGTTCATCTTTTTCTGTGGCTGAATATACGTTCGATAAATAAATGGCTTCTCGGCAATAAAGTAGAATAAAAATACAAGCAGTTGATTAATCGCCCCAAAAATTAAACCATAGATAGAGTTATAGTAAATCGCTATAGCATACACCTGCACCTGACCAACCCCATACATAGGATTACTGAAATATTTATAAGGGCCGGTCACTACAAAGTCGCTGATCTTTCTTCCTAAAAACATATCCTTCCAATAGTAAATTGGAATACCAACCACGTATGCCGACCATATTTTTACAACCAGTCCAACCAAAAATAAAACAACAACTGTTAAAATAATTACCGGTTGCAGACCATTGCTCCAAAATCCACTCCCTACTGAACTTTGACTGATGAACGTTAACGATGCCCCGTTATGAAAAAAAGCAAACGCCAGAAACCCTTCGTAGTAGAGATACGCATTTTCTTCACCAAACCTTTCTATAAGCTTGAGCCGAAATCCATGTTCAGAAAGTACAAGGAATATGAATCCTATATACACGATCGTGCTACATACAAAATAAATGATCGAATAATTTAGTTGTGTATATCTGTGGAGTATCAGGATTGAAACAAGTACAGAGCCCAACATAAAAAAGGCTCTCATCAAGGTCATGTGTTCAGGAACAAATCCGGATATGGAGAGTATCGTATGAATTAATTTCTTAATGACTTTCATGAATAAGGTAACAGGGCGTGAATATATTTTGTATTTAATTCTAATGCAATCTGCCCGCTGGCGACCATTAATCTGCAAAATTGAACACCCAGAGTATCTGTAAAGATTCAATTGCTCCAATTTGCTTCAAATTTGCCCCCACTAAAATAAGTGCCCGATCTTTGCAACCATGAAAAGGACATGAAGTCTACCTTTCATTAAACCGTCAACTATGCTCTACAACTACCTCAAAGTCGCGATGCGCGCCATTTTCCGCAATAAGCTAACCGCGTTCATCAATATTGCAGGACTGGCGTTGGCCATGACATGCGCACTCATGATTTATTTGTACATCTCAGACGAGCTTAGTTACGATCAATATCACAGTCGCGCAGATCGGACATACCGCATTACGCGGGATTTTCTTTCCAATGATGGCTCGACCAATCTGCGGCTTGCTAATGTGGCACCGCCAATTGGTCCGCTTTTAAAAACTGATTTTGGTGAAATTGAAGTGATGGCACGCACAGCGAATTTTGGATATGTTATCGGTGTTGAAGAAAAAGGTGAATTAAAAAAAGTATTCAACGAAAACTACATATTCTTAGCAGAACCTGAAATATTCCAAATATTTGATGTTGCTATCAGCAGTGGTGATCTGGCCACTTCTCTTGAAAGGCCTTTCACAGTGATGCTCTCAGAAAAAACGGCAAAACGTTATTTTAATGATACCAACGTAGTGGGTAAACGTCTAAGAGCCAACAATCAATACGACCTCGAAGTTACTGGTGTTTATCAAGATTTTCCAGCACAATCACATTGGCATCCTGAGCTATTAGTTTCTTTCAGCACACTCAATGATAGCACAGTATATGGAAGAGAAGGATTAGAGACCAATTGGGGAAACAATTCATTCGGAACCTACATTTTATTGGAAGAAGGCACCTCGCCTGAAAAATTGGAAGCCCAACTGCCCGAATTCTTAAATAAGCACTTCGGTCCGTATGCAATCGCACAGTTTGGTGCACCTGTTGATTTTGTGGCCTCAAACAGCACACGGCTGTTGGTTCAAAAAGTAACTGATATTCATTTGAATTCGAAACGCGATGATGAATTAGAAGCCAATGGTGACTTAAATAGTGTTTACATGATGAGCATGATTGGTGTGTTTATTATTCTTATTGCTTGTTTTAATTTCATCAACTTATCCACCGCCCGTGCCACCAAACGGGCTAAAGATGTAGGCATGCGAAAAGTGGTCGGGGCTTTGAAGAATCAATTGGTAACACAGTACCTCAGCGAATCGGTACTCATTTCATTCTTCGCCTTGTTTGTATCAATTATTCTTTCATCTCTTTTTATTGGGTGGTTAAATAATTTTACAGAAAAGGAGCTATCGCTTGATCTTATCAGCCACTGGCCAATTGGGTTGGCGCTGTTGGTCTTTGCAGTCTTAATTGGTCTACTGGCTGGTATCTATCCTGCCTTTATTATTTCATCCTATAAACCAGCATTAGTGCTCAAAGGCCAACATGGATCAGTAAAAGGAAAGGGAACACTCCGAAAAGGACTCGTGATTGCACAGTTTGCTATTTCAATTACCTTAATGATTGTTACCGCCATCACCTTTCAGCAACTCAATTTTCTGAATGACCGGGATCTCGGCTACGATAAAGATAAAGTTATAACCCTCCGACACTACAACGAATTGAATGATGGCTATGATGGGTTTTACAATGAACTAACTAAATCATCATTCATTAAAAATGTGACACGTTCAACACTCACACCCACAAATCGCCTTCTCAACAGCGCTGGACCTCCCAGAATTATGAAGGGTGACAGTTTAATTGGCTCCGGAATTGAAACAAAAATGGTGTATACAGATGCTGAGTTTTTCAACACATACGGTATTCAAATTGTGGCAGGTAGGGATTTTAATAAATCAATTATAACAGATGATTCCCTTGCCTTTATCGTAAATGAAACAGCCGCCCGCGAATACGGCTGGTTGGACCTGAATAACGAAGTCGATAGAGATTTTGTATACGGTGGGACTAAAGGAAAATTAATTGGCATAGCAAAAGATTTTCATTTTGAATCGTTGCATCAGCGAATTATTCCCATTGTTTTCTTCCCGCAGCGAAACAATTATTACGACCTCTCAGTAAAAATAGCGGGAAATAATTTTGAGGAAGGCATACAACACCTTGAAAAAGTGTGGAAAGAATTTATGCCCAATCGCCCTTTCGATTACCAATTTCTTTCCGATCGCTATGAAAGACTTTACCAGGCAGAGCAGAAGCAAAGTCAGCTATTCACCATATTTTCAGGATTAGCTATTTTCATTGCTTGCCTGGGTTTATTTGGCTTGGCTGTTTTCAACACGCTTCAGCGGATTAAAGAGGTTGGTGTGCGAAAAATATTGGGCGCTTCAGTCTTTAGCATTCTCACGCTGCTCTCAAAAGAAATTATTGTGCTTATTATGGTTGCCAATATTATTGCCTGGCCTCTGGCCTGGTATGCCATGAATCAGTGGCTGGGTTCATTTGCCTACCACATCGACATGTCAATTTTAGTTTTTGTGTTTTCGGGTTTGTTAGCTATTGTTATTGCCTTACTTACTATTGGCTCACAAACCGTAAAAGCTGGTATGACAAACCCGGCAAATACACTTCGGTACGAGTAGCAACTAAACGGTTTTTAAGTAACTTGGACAATCTACGTTTAAACTCGATGGTCCATGAAATTATTTTTTTCGCTGATACTCAGTGTATTCGTTTGTCAAGGTTTCTCTCAAACAATTGCATCACCGAATGAAAAACTGAGCTTATCGTTTACGCTCACTTCAGAGGGGCAGCCTCTGGCCAAAAAAGGAGTGATGGATTTACGTAGTTGGGATTTCAATCAAAATAAACTTGCCCTCAACGGTTATTGGAATTTTTATAAAAATGAACTTGTAAGTCCTTCCGGCATTGCAAAAAAAACGGGACAACTTGCCCATTTTCCTGATGCATGGGATGAGACGATTCAATACGCAACCTATCATTTGCTTGTGATTATGCCTTCTACTGATGAAAAATTTGCGCTTGAATTACCGCATTTCAATAGCAGCTATGAGCTTTGGGTGAACGGTAAAAAAATAGCAGAAAATGGAAGGACTGGTAAAACCCGTGAAAGCACAGCCCCGAAATGGATGCCTCAGAATGTTGCGTTTGATAACGCAAACGATACGTTATCTATCTTGGTCCAAATATCTAATTTCTATCTTTCTCAAGGCGGCTCCAACAAACCAATATACCTTGGCAAGGCAGGTGTCATGCAACATCGCCACCACATGTCAGTGAAAAGTAATTTAGCAGAAGCGTTGGGTCTAACTATTTTGGGTCTAAGCTTCTTTGCTGTTTACTATGTGCGGCAGGAACGAAAGAAAATTACACTTTATTTTGCGTTGCTTTGTTTGACGTGGGCCATCCGGACAGTATGTTCCAATATGTATGTAATCAATTCTTATATACCTGATCTTGATTGGGCTCTCTTGGTAAGAATTGAATACATCACTTTTTTTCTTACCATGATATGGGCAATTTTATTTTTGGGTAGGTTATTTCCCAATGAAAACAAAACTATTATCAGATACCTGTTTGTTGTTGTGAATTGCACTTCTATTGCATTAACAATTGTGTCTTCGCCCCTCTTCTTCACTCAATGGCTCAATGTATACCTTGCGATAGCAGGCCTCCTGCTATTGTTTAGCATGATAATCGTAATCAGGGCATGGATTAATGAAAGAAGCGGAGCCCGGTACGTGGTGGTGTGTGCGTTTCTTGGTATTGCTATGTTCTGCTATGATATGTTTGTTCACGAAAGTTTCTTTTATCATAGCGCGTTGATTTTTAGCGTTGGCTATCTCGTCCTATTTCTAATGATGGGGATTTCTCTCCTGTACCATTTGCAGATTTTTACAGGCGATGGTTCTTCGGGTACGCTTACCTATGAAGACCTTTATGGGAAAATAAATAATTAATTAATTAAATCGCTCATTCAGAGTTAGAACGATCAGTCAGTTTGCACACATTGTCCATACCCAAATGCATGAGTGCATCACCCGCATTTACCACCGGGCTATTATTCAGCCCAATTACATAGGCTGTTTCAACAGATTTTACCTGTTCTTTAAATTCTCCAAATGGATCAGTGATTGTTCCAACCCATTCACCCTTATGCACGAGTTGCCCACACAGAACACTCGGCTGAAATAACCCTGCATGCTTGGCACGTATCCATGAGGAACTCCAGATAATACGATTTTCCTCTTTTGGTTCAGGAGCCCAATCAATCATATTCAAATGACGCATCATTCGCAATGCCCCTGATATTCCTTCTTCAATTCCATGCTGATCGAAACGCAACGATTCGCCCGCCTCATACACAATAATGTTCTTTCCTTTTTTGGACGCTTCTTTGCGAAGTGAGTTCGGCCGAAAGGGTGAGTCAATCGTGAAGGGTGCACAGAAGGCATTTGCAAGCTCCTGGTTCTTTTCATTATTCAATGTGGCGCGTACTTGCGGATAATTGGTGCGCATAGACCCACCCGTATGAAAATCAATGCCATAATCAATAAACGGAATAATCTGGTGTGTCAAGTTATAAGCCACCCGACTGGCCAGCGATCCATTTTTACTTCCGGGGAATGATCGGTTTACGTCTTTTCCGTCAGGTACATCGCGGGAAAAGTTAAGGAACCCATACACATTTGTAATCGGCATACAAACTACGGTGCCTCGTTTAACCCTATGCAGGTCAGTGTCCAATATTCTACGCACAATTTCCATTCCGTTGATTTCATCACCGTGCATTCCAGCCATTAAAGCAAGAACAGGGCCTTCCTGCAAGGAGCGTGAAACATAAATAGGAGTATCAATTTGGGTATGAGAAGGAAGTCGAGCGATGTTAATATCAATCTCCTTAAACTCACCTGGTTTTATTTCGTGCCCGGCTATTTTTAGGTGTTTCATTCCTTTATTATTGAGTTCTGAGTTTTTAGTCGCGCGTACTGATTTCTATACTAAAGGCTCACGACTCTGTACTCAGGACTACTTAAGCGTTAATCTTATCCCTTTGAATTTTATTCTTACCAGAATTTTTTTCGAGGTACTGAATGATTTTTCCTGCTATATCAATTTTTGTAGCACCTTCAATTCCTTCTAAGCCAGGAGAAGAATTTACTTCCAAAATAAGCGGACCGCGTTTCGAGGGCAGCATGTCAACCCCTGCCACACCTAACCCCATTTTTTTTGCGGCTGTGATGGCAGCATACTTTTCGGCACGCGTTAATTTTACAACGGTGGCCACTCCACCCCGATGTAGATTCGATCGAAACTCGCCATCCTTAGCTTGTCTCCGCATAGCGCCCACCACTTCTCCATCCACAATAAATGCGCGAATGTCGGCTCCCTTCGCTTCCTTAATAAATTCCTGTACAATTATGTGCGTCTTCAATCCATGAAAAGCATCCATCACCGATTGTGCGGCTTTTTTATTCTCAGCCAGTACCACGCCAAGTCCTTGCGTTCCTTCTAATAATTTAATCACAACCGGTGCCCCTCCAACCGCCTCCACCACTCCCTCCGTATCTTTAGAGTAATCCATGAAAATTGTTTTTGGCAAGCCAAGGCCGGCCCTGGAAAGTATCTGCAAACTCCTGAGTTTATCGCGTGAACGAATCAACGCTTGTGATTCAATCGCAGTAAATACTTTCATCATCTCAAACTGTCTGACAATGGCTGCACCATAAAATGTTACGGAGGCGCCAATACGGGGAATGATGGCATCAAAGTAATCCAGCCTTCTTCCCTGGTATAATACAACTGGGTTCTTCTTCTCAATGAAAATAACACACTTCATGTGATCAATAATTTCCATCCGATGCCCGCGTTTTTCACCCGCTTCTTTTAACCGCTTGGTAGAGTAGAGTTTGGGGCCAGTAGAGAGAATGGCGATATTCATATAAGTTGAAAGCGGTTAGCGGGAAGTCTTTTTGTTCTTGTGAACCCTGTTACTTCTGTAAGATATATTTTTTTTTGTTACATCAATCAGAAAACGATCTCGCAAAATTTTCCTGCCTAACAAGATGGGAAACCGAAGGGCATCGCGGTCACTGAGGGAGAACTCAGTAGTAATTTCTTCATCAAAAATTTTTATTGTGGTATTGATTACGTAACGCTTTTCTGCCACACCAAACGAATTTTTTATCTCCCGCTCAGTGTATTCTTTGAACACGAATTTCAATCCGGTAAATTCAGGATGTTCATCGTCCAATAACACAAATTCAAGCTGACCGTCTACTACTTCAGCGCGCGAACAATGAAGGCTGCTGGTGAAGGCTCCGGTGTCAATTTTAGCATGGATGTTGGACAAGCCAAGGCCGGGAAGGTCAACCCTGTCGGAACGCCCTAAAATTTGCATGCAATAGCGATTTACTAAAACAATATGCAAAAAAAAGCCTCTGAATAAAATCAAGAGGCTTTTTAAATAATCTCATTTCCCTACCCTTTCACTTTAAACCCTACTGCGGTATTCTCCCACTGCAGGTTTATCTGGTCTTTATCAACTCCGATGGTAAAAGTTTCGATAAAGGAAGTGGTTTTACCCGCTTTTACGGTGACCCTTAACGCATCCTGATCCTTGTTCTTCTCATAGTCGTAGGCGCCCCACTGATCGGTTTTCTTGTTAAAAATAATCACCCATTCATTTTCATTCGGAATGGTGAACAGTGCATACGTACCCGCAGCAAGCGCTTTCCCTTCAATGGTCACAGTCTTATCAAATTTAACAGTAGTAGCAGCATTGGCACCTGTGCGCCATACCTGGCCATACGGCTCTTTTTCACCCAGCATTTTTCTACCCCGAGCTGAAGGACGACAGTACACAATTTCAATATTTGCACCATCAATGGAACCCTTTACAGTTTCCTTTGGACTTTTAGGTTTAGTATCCTGAGCATTGCTGTATACTACAACGGTCAGGATCATGATAACGAGTGTAATAATTCTTTTCATAAATTTATATTAGTTGATTCGATTAACGTGAAAATGCCCCGTTCTGAGTGTCAGCACGAGGCATTTAAAAACTATAGTAAAATATTAACCTGTAAAACTAAAGTTATAACGTGCCTGACACCTATTCGGTTCTGGTTTTCGTGCTATTTTTTTGAGAAATGTTTGATTAGAATCAATTCAAACCAGCACTCACTGTAATCTTGGTGTTTAGCAGTTTGGATATTGGGCAGTTCTTTTCAGCATCCGCCACAACCTCATCAAATTTTTCCTTTGTGATTCCGCTAATATTTGCTTTCACCGTTAGATGTGAGTTCGTGATTTCGCCATCTTCAAAATTGATTTCGCATTTTGTCTCCAGCTTCTCTGCGGCAAATCCTGCTGCGTCAATGTTGAAGGAAAGTTTCATTGTAAAACAGCCAGCGTGAGCTGCGGCAACTAATTCTTCAGGGTTGGTACCAACACCCTGCTCAAATCGGGTTTTAAAAGAATAAGGCGTGTTGTTCAATACTGTACTTTGAGTAGTTAAAGAACCTTTTCCTTCCTTGCCGGTTCCTTGCCAAATGGCGGTTGCATTTCGTTTCATAGTGTTTGATTTTAATGTATGCTGTAATCAAATATATACAGGATGCATGAATGTTAATCGGGATTTATGTTATCAATTTTAGAAGTAAACAATGCCCATTGGAGCCACAAATAACCAATTGTTCCCGAAATAAGGGAAGCCAGCAGCACTGCTATTTTAGATTGTGTGATTTGTTCAGGGCTGTCATACGCCAGCAAGGTGATGAAAATGGACATGGTAAATCCGATGCCTCCTAAAAAACCAACCCCTACAATATGCTTCCATTTTATTTCTACCGGTAAAGAGCAAATTCCAAGTGCAACGGAGACGAAACTGAAAAGCAAAATACCCAATGGCTTACCAATAATAAGTCCCACAAAAATTCCCATGCTGCCGGGCTGAGTTAACCCCTGTATCCAATCTCGTTCAATGATCATGCTGGTATTCGCCAACGCGAACAGCGGAAGGATAATAAATGCGACCGGTTTATGTAAAAAATGTTGGAGTCGGCACGAGATTGATTTCTCACCTCCATCTTGAAATGGAATTACAAATGCCAGCAATACACCCGCAATAGTGGCGTGCACGCCAGACTGTAGCATAAAATACCAAGCAACCACCCCGCCTAGCAGATACGGAATCAATGAATAAACTTTCATTCGGTTGAGAATGAGTAGAAATAAAAAAATACCCAGCGCAATGAATAAATTTGTAAAGGCAAGGGAACTTGTGTAGAAAATAGCAATCACAATAATGGCACCTAGGTCGTCAATCACAGCCAATGCAGTAAGAAGTACTTTCAACGAAGTGGGTACCCGGTTACCAAGCAATGACAAAATGCCAATAGCAAAAGCAATATCGGTAGCCATGGGTATACCGGCTCCAGTTTGCGAAGAAGTTCCGTAGTTGAATACCAGAAACAAGCCTGCTGGTACAACCATGCCTCCGATGGCGGCTACTACCGGAAGCGAAGCCTGCTTGAGCGTGGATAACTCCCCGATATAAACTTCCCGTTCCAACTCTAAACCAATGAGCAGAAAAAAAATAGCCATCAATCCATCGTTGATCCAATGCTCTGCGCTGTGCCCCGCCAGTTGAAAATGCCACAGGCTTTGGTAACTCTCTTGCATAGGAGAGTTCGCTAATAACAAAGACACCACAGCGCAAAAAATAAGCAGAATGCCTCCTGCCTTTTCGCTGTTGAAAAATTCGGTAAAGAGACGTGTAGGTTTCATTGGTCAATTCTTGAGGGGAAGATAGCCAGATTGGCCTTCTCACTTCGTTCGTTTCCTTCTCACCATACTAAAGATAATTGTGGCAAGGATAATCACGATCCATCCTATTCCAATTGTCGAAACCATTCCATTTATTAACATCGGAAAAAGGAAAGTGTCCACCTTTCCGGTTTTCCAAAATACCCACTCGCTTGCCAATTTTGTAGCCAGTAATGCGTTACCAGTTTCAAGTATAATAATCCCATCGCCAGTTTCCGGATTCAACCGAACTGCTGTATTTATTGGAGGAGTGCTTTTTCCATCATGACCTATTATGAAATCGTTGCCATTTGTTGTTGCATAGAGAACCGTTCCCAGTCCCCAAATATCTATCCCCATGGTTTGTCCATGGGGTTCTCTCATTATTCTAACGGTCTCCTGTTTAACAATATTTCTGCCAATGGGTTCTCCATTTTTACCCTCAAGATGTGCTTGGAAGAATAATTCCAAATCTGATAAAGAGGTGTACAAAGAAACTGCGGCCAAGGAGGTGTAACGGTAATGTTTTGATTTTGTACCATCGCTGTTGTAAAATTCTGCTAATAAATAAGTTGAAGAGTCATCCCAAACGTAGGTTGAATGTATCATACCCAAAGGCTCAAATACTGACTCTTTCATGTAAGAAGCAAAAGGTTGACCGCTTACCTCTTCTACTAATAATTGAAGTAAGGTATAACCACCTCCGGAATATTTAAACTCGCTGCCTGGTTTAATGCCAACATATACGGCACCACTAGTACTCTCGTCTGCGTCCGATGCTTTAGTTAACGATTGCTCGATAGACTGTATGGGTGTTCCTGTTTCAAATCCAGAATAACCAAGTCCATCTGTAAGTCCGGCAGTATGGCTCAAAAGCCTTCGAACGGTTACTTCTTCATTATTGAATTCACTGGGTGGTAATTGCCAACGTGTTAAGTATGTACCCACGGGAGCATCCAGATCAAGCTTACCGTCTTCCACCAACTTCATTATTCCAAAGGCAGAAATCCACTTACTCAAGGATGCAACTTGAAAAACAGTATTTCTATCGACTGGCTCACCTGCTGAGTGAAATTTCTCGTATTCAACACTTCCATCCTTAAGTGTGGCCAGCGCAAAATTACCTACGAATTGTTCATCAATCTCCTTTTCAATTGCTGAAAGGAAAGATTGAGATGTGTTTTGTGCTGCAATCGGTTTATGCAACCAACCGTTTAGTGTTGCTAAAAACACGATACCAGCCCATAAACTCATTAGAAAAACTGTACCTAAAATATAGAGTAGTATTTTTTTCATAGGCATCAACGTTTGTGTTTATGCAGTGCGGGGAATAGGAGGGCTTAAAAATGAAGCGCAGCGAAATGTTAAGCCCGACCATGTCCAAACTGTCCCACGTTACTGAACTAAATTAAGAAAATACTTTTTATACTTACACTGAACCCGCGCATTGCATAAACATTTTGTTAGCACCTGTGCCCTCCTAGTCTCTATTTATGTTGTATTACTTGTCTATTGATTTAGCCTTACGAGCTATTTGTTCAAGAGAGTCCTTTAATACAGTTGTTCTGTAAAATTTTCCTCTCAGGATAACTCCCTCGATTTGTCTGGTATTATTAATGTTCTCCAATGGATTGGCTTTAAGTATTAAAAGGTTAGCCTTTTTTCCGATCTCAACTGTCCCAATGTCCTTGTCCATCTTAAGGAAGACTGCTGGATTGATCGTAGCGGTCTGAAGTGCCTCAAGAGGAGTAAAACCAGCTCTGTCAACAAATATTTGCAATTCATCATGCAGGCTAAAGCCTGGATAACAATTAGGGTTAGGATAATCTGTACCAGCAAGAAATTTCACTCCTCCATCTTTTAACGGCCTAAACAAAGAAGCGATTTGACTATACCATTCACTCTCGATCTCCCTATTTCTATTTTGCGATTTTAAAGATGCAGAATCATTGCGTGGCAACCAGCCTTCAATAGCGAAGTCGGGCATGTATCTGATTATTTCTTTGGGCTTGAAATTGGGCTTCGATCTATTTATAGAACCTTCAGTAGCAATCAAGGTCGGGCATAACCACGAATTACTCCCAGCTAATAGTGAGATTAGTCCGGATAATTGGGCACTATCATAGGTTTTCGTCTCAAACTGCATTCTATTTATAAAAGTGGAAAACTTACGCGCTTCAAAAAGGGAATCATTTTTATGTGTATCGCGCATTGCTGCAGTTAAAAACTTGTTTTCTGTCGAACAAAAATCCAGAATTCCAAAAAAATGCTCAAGGCTCTCTTGCCCAGAATAAATTGCCTCTTCAAGGGAAATCTTAAATGGTATATGTCCACTAAATGGAATCCCCTCTTTTTTACATTCATCCGCTATTGCAAAGTAGACATCCCTTTCCAAATAAGAATATACCTTAATAAAGTCAGCACCTTGAGCTTTTTGATTTCTAACAATTTCTCTTGCTCTTTCAGGAGAATCCGCAATATCTGAACCATTCCATAAGGGAGGATTACCATCGATGATTGCCCCTGAACTTATAATATCTGGTCCGATGATTGAATCACTTTCAATCTTGTTTCGAATTTTTCTTATAGCCTCTGTTTCACCCCACATTTCTCTAATCCCGGTTATTCCATTTACCATTAGCAATGGAAAGAATTCTTCATATGCCCACCATGTATGCGTATGCATGTCCCACAACCCAGGAATTATGTATTGATCATTACCATCAATTACTTCATTCGTTACGTAAGTAGTGTTTTTCCTATTCGGTACAATCTCTGTAATTCTGCCTTTGACAATAACTATATCCAATGAACTCGTAACAGTACCATCCATCATATTAATCACTGAAATATTTTTAATAATCAGGTCGCCCTTGAGTTCCTTTGAACAACCGGACATTAAGAAAATAGAAATTATACTAAATGACACAATCAGATGTTTCTTCATTGTTGTTATGTCACGGCACGGTTAAGTTGTAAAATATTTGTTCTCATTTTTATTAAATAATTTCTAAATATTTATGTGTCCCGGGTAACTGGGCATTGGTGCTAACATCAGGGTATAGTTATTAACTATACTTCCAATATGTCGTTTCTTTCAAAAAACAATTTTCTATAATTGGTTCAATTTCGAAGATTCTTAAAAAGCGTACATCCAACCTATACTTCCTTCTCCTTCTTCAAGGTCCACCCAATGCTGCTTAATAAAACCAACAGTAAAACCCACGAGGACGCTGTGGTGATGGGATTACCAATCGTATAAGATTGTGGTGCAAACCGGAACTCAATCGTGTGTTTACCGGCCGGTATTTCCAATGCACGCAGTACATAGTTTACCCGCAAAATCGGAGTTTCTTTTCCATCAACGGTGGCGGTCCATCCCTCCGCATAATAAATCTCTGAGAATACAGCCAGGTTATTGGTTTGTGTCTCGGCTTCGTATATCAGGTAATTTGGTTTGTGCGCTGCCAGTATGATTGTGGATGCGCTGTCGTATTGCGGTACAGGGACTTTGAATTTTGAAACATCTATCACTGCCGTTGTGCGGGTGTCAATCTCTTCCACTTTTGCCAACTCTTCCGTAGGTGAATTTACCGTAACAACATCACGTATAAACCAGGCTGGACCGGAAGCCCCGCGGTTTAACACAAATTGCCCTTGTTGCTCTCCGAAAAGAATGTATTTACAGTTGAGCATGTTGATGATTCCGTACTTCGAATAATCCAGTTTTTGTTGTTGAGCATCTCCAAAAAACTCCTGGACATCCTGGAACAGACACGAGTCCTGCAGGTTCTCATATCGTTTCAATATGGCGCCATGATACCCGAGCAACGAATTAAAGAAGTAGGAAGCCCGGCCATCCATTTCATCGCTCAGTACACGGTAGTAACTCTTGTCCTCTAAAATCTGAAGCTCGGAGGGTCGTGCAGCAAATACTGCCTCACGCTTGCGCTTGTAATTTTCTTTAGCAAAGTAGCGTTTGTCAACCACTACAAGATCAATCATGACAAAAAATGCGAGAAAACCACAGAACAGATACGGTGATATTTTTTTCTGCAGGTTAAAATACAGAACAATAAAAATGGCAGTAATGAAAGAGAAGGAACGGAACGCATCGCTCTTGAGTAACGCTTTGCGGTCGTCACGCAAGGCATTCGCAAACCAGTCAGGCAGGGCTGCTTCACTCTCCCTTAAAAAACTAAACATCCCACCGAATATGACCAGCAACAGACATACGCCACCCGTTGTAGCAAAGGCAATTAAAAGTTTCTTCTTGTTCTCTTTGGTTGCGCCTTTTTCGAAAAACTTCTCCAGGCCCAGAAGGCCCAACAGGGGCATCGCAAAAAACACAACAGTCATGACAAATGTGACCGAACGGAATTTGCTGTACCCCGGGAAGTAATCAAACAAGAAGTAATTAAATGTTTCGAAATTTTTTCCCCAGCTCAACATAATCGCCAGGACACTAAGACTCACTAACCACCAAATATATTTTCGCTCTGCAAATAGAATTCCGATCACAAAAAGAAAAACCACAATGGCACCGGCATAGTATGGAGCGGTAAAGGGCTGTTCGCCCCAATAGGGTGAGGTGTATTGCGCAAGGGTATTAGCCTGTTGTTCGTTACCCGAAGCCATCAATGCTTTGTATACCTCACTCTTTTGATCACGAAACAAATAGTGCGAACTGCTGCCTCCATATAAATTAGGAACCAGCATGGTCATGGGTTCCAGAATGCCGTTGCTGTAATTAAATACGTAATCGCGATTAAGGCCACTGCCTGAGTTTACAGTTGCTGGCGAAACCAATTCTGTTTTTCCTCTTGTGGAGTGAGGCGTATATTCATACACGGCCCATAAAGGACCAAAGAAAGTACCGGCCGCCAACACTGCTGCAGGAACAAGCAAGGCAACTGTTTTGAAAACTTCTGCTACTCTCTTTTCACGGATCGCCAGGATGAGCTGCATCAACCCGTATCCTAACACAATCAATATTAAATAATACGTAACCTGCAGGTGATTTTCACGAAGGTGCAGTGCTAGTGCCGCAGCAGTTACTCCAAATCCCAATATGCGCTTACCGGAAAATGAAAGATGAATCCCTGCAATCACTAAGGGCATAAAAGCCATCGCGCCAATACGTGCATTATGACCGGCTGATAGCCCGATAATCATAAAGGATGAAAGTCCGAACGCAAGCGCACCGGCTATAGCCAGGTATGGCCTGATTTTAAACGCAAGCAACATGATGTAGTAGCAGGCAAATGCTAAAAAAATATTACTTACCGGGTGTGGCAAATTGAATGCAAGAACCCGCTTTAATATTGACACTGCACCATAACCCCATTGCACATTTACCATGTAACCGGGCATGCCGCTGTACAGGTTCGGTGCCCACAATCCCTCTTCCCCGGTTTGCTCGCGGTAATCACGCAGCGATTTTGATACCGCAATGGACTGTTGAATATCGTTTTGAATTAACGTTTTGTTTTCGAAGAAAACGGGGCTGAAGAAAAAAACCGTTACAATTAAGAATACAATAATGGCAAGGCCGTGGGGTAGAATGTGCTCAGAGAAATTTATCTTTTTCATTGACCGGAATGATTTTCCCCGCAAAATAGGAAAATCATTCCGGTAAAAAAGGGTGTAAAAGCAACAAGCTTCAAGCTCTACACGTTTGTCACCTGGAAGCTTAAAGCTTGCGGCTTGTAGCCTAATCAAAAGGCTTTAAAAGATCACTCCAAAACTAAAAGCATTAAGCTTGGGTCCTTTGTTTGTAACAAACAGCTCGTTCAAATCATAGTTGAAGAAGAAATCGGCCGAACGCACCCCGATTTGTACCCGCATACCGTACCGTAAGTTATTGAGGTAAAAATTGTTGTTTTCTTTATCCTTCTCCTTGTCGCCATCATCTTCAAACACCAGTTTAGAGGAGCTGTCTATTCGATAGCCTACATATGGCCCAGCACCAATTCGAAAAGCACTATTGTGTGATTTCCAGAATCGCGCTTTCCTGTTTGATCCTCCAAAATCAAACACGGGAACAAAGGAGGCATTGATATAGAATACCTTTAATCTACTTTTCTCAAACGAAACATCGCGTGGATCGGGAATAAATTGAACTCCCGCATCGTCTTCCGTAATCAGAGTACTTTTATCTTGAAATTTAAAATTATACCAACTTACTCCTGCACCCCATTCAACAAAAAAATTGTTAGACACCTGTGTACGAAGTATGGAATTTAAACCAACGTACCAGGAGCCCCACGGGCGTACAGCATACTGCGCCCCTTCATTGTCAGGAAAATTTCCTTTTTCTAAATAGTTATTAGTACCTAAATCGAAATTAAAGGAGTATCGCGTTCTGCTATGACGGTACTTGCGGTCGTCCCAGTCATCGTCATCGTCTTCGTCTTCATCGGACCATGGTTCCTGAATCACTTCCGTACGAACAACACTTTCTGTTTTAGTTGTATCGATAACCACTACGCTTGCAGTGTCTTTATTTTCCAGTTTTGTTAGGATGTCGTTGAACAGAGCCTGAAAATCATACTGCTTTAAAATCTCCAGGTCGCTTCGTTCCTTTATTGTGAAAACGACTTTGCTGGTTTTGGCAAGTTCGATCACTACAGTGTCTGCTGGCTTTGCCTGTGCTACTGCAATACTGGCAGTACATAATGTTATTGCAATGGTTACTATCCTTTTCATTAGTTCTTCGTTTTATCGGTTTTGTTTTCGTTCGAAAGAAAATTCAGCGCCAAAATTTCATCTTTCTTTTGCCGAAGGTCGCCTAACCCGTTGTCAGTGTTTTTCAGGTTATAGGCTAATCCCATCAGCTTTTGCATACCAGATGATTTTTTCGCTTCTGGGGTTGCTTCAACCGGTAATTTTTTTCGAAGGAACTTCGCATTTACTTCTTCAGCAGTGTATACAATTGTTCTGGACGGGGTTTCTTCCGCTGAATTTGTTTCCATCATGGCAATTGTTTCAATCGGTTCAATGGTGAGCGTATTATTTTCAATTGATTCAGCAACCAATATGGGTTCTTCTTTTTTAATGACATTGTTTTTAATTTTTGGAGTAATTCTTTTTTTAAGTTGATCTTGTTCAACGGCTATGCTTGGTACGGGTACGGATGCATTATTTTCCTCAACAGTTTCTTTTTCAGGCGTTGCTGGATTGACATTTGTTAACGGTTGTGTGTTCTCCAATGGAGTGCTTGGCCATAAAAGAAAAGCCGCTACCGACAGCAACAGTAATCCTGCTGCTATTTTCATCCACATTCCTTTGTAACGGTCCCTTTCTAAACCGGCTTCAATTTTTTCCCAGACTGCAGCGGGTGTGGGCTGTTGAAAATTTTCCAATTTGTCACGAAAGAGTTTGTCAGGTTGTGATGTCATAGCGTTGTTGTTTTGTTGTAGCGTCACGCTCGGATAATAGTTTTTGTAAGTACAACCGTGCCCGACTCAGCTGTGACTTCGATGTGTTTTCGCTGATGTTGAGCTGGTCGCCAATTTCTTTGTGTGAGTATCCGTCAATGGCGTACAGATTAAATACGATTCGATAGCCTGCGGGCAATTCCCGGATCATGTTCATCAGGTCTTCAGCCTCCAAATGATCGCTGATATTTTGATAATCGGGTTCTCGGTCAGCAGCCTCCAGCTCTGTCTCTATATACATAGAGCGATTTCTGCGCAGGTACGTTAAGGCCTCGTTTACAACCACTCTTCTGATCCACCCCTCAAAACTGCCTTCTCCTTTATATTGGTCGATTCTGTCCAGTATCTTAGTAAAAGCTTTCACCAGCACATCTTCAGCTTCCATTGAATCCTTCACATACCGGCAGCATAGAACATACATTTTCGATGAAAATGTTTCATAAAGGCGTTTCTGGGCACTTCTTTCGCGCCTGACACAACCTTTAATAAGCTCGTCTTCGTTAGCCCGGTAAATTTTGAATTCCATTTAAATGATTCACTCCTAAGATGCCAATACGTTGCCAGGGGTTGCTTGGATTCGGAAAAAATAAACCAGCCCCACTTCCAACCATGGAAAGCGAAGCTGATTGGTGATAGTGTATCAGATGTTTATTAGCGCAGTAGTCTACCGATAATCAGGCCAATGTAGAAAAGTGCAACGATGAAGATGAGGATGAGGAACATAGTTTTAAAGGATTATTTTTTACTTTATTAAATCAGTTGGATAAAATTTTACTCTTTAATAACTTCCGAAGGATCCCCTCTATAGCTCACTTTACTGGCAATTCCTTCTTTGATCTCTAACCTGCCCGTAACAAATACTTTAGCCGATGAGGCACCATTAGCTTCAACAATCGCATTTTCAATAGAAAAGTCGTAAGCCTTTAGCTGCGAAGCGCCTTGTACAGTAGCTTCCATTGTGTTACCCTCTCCCCGAAGTTCGAGTTTTGACGCACCTCCCAAATTAATGGTTACATCCCTGGCATTTATTTGTCCTTCAACATCCACTGCGCCTAACACCTCAATTTCCAGGTTGTCAACTGTAAAGCCGCTGAAGCTTACATCTCCCGCTCCCTTCAATTCCAGGTTTTCCAATTCCGGCATGGTGATGTTTATTTTGATTTTGTTCAGATTGAGTGGGTTGGACTTCCAATCGAATTTATCATTATCACTATCGTACTCAATGGTTAGTGTTTGGCCATGCTGACTTACTTTATACTTCTGCTTTTCTGTTTCAGAGCCCATCATCTCAACTGAATAATCAAATCCCTGGGTGATGCGCACATCAAACAATCCGTGTATTTCCAATTCATCGAAATCGGTTAATGCACCGGAAGCACTACTTTCATCTGAATTTTTAGAAGTTCCTTCCGGACATGTCATGCATTGCAGGTATTTGTCCTTGGAGATTACCCACTTGTTTCCATTGCGATTTTCGTACTCAAAGTATGTATTGATGAGGTTGATTACATTATCTTCTAGCACAAATGGATAATCGTACGGAATAAACAAAGTCATGTTTAATCGCTGGGCACGGAAGATAGCATCTTTTTTGAATTGTATATTTGAATCGAATGTGAATACGGAATCCTGAACGCTTACGGTATAGTCAACCATTTTTGTATTCTCGATCGCAATTTGACGGCTGTTGCCTTGGGATTCATAATACTGCACGAGTTTAAACTCTTTTCCATCATAACCTTTCAATGTAAGCGAGGCCGCATCATATTCATCCAATCCGGTTTCGCGTAGTTTGAGTACCGCTGTTTTCCCTTGCAGGTCGTATGTGTTTTCTACTTTTACTTCACCGCTTTCTTTAAAAGCATATACAATTTTCGGAACGGTGAAGCTCATAATGCCTACACTTACCAGGAAGAGTATGAATATTGCCCAGCCTATCATAGTGCTAAACACGATTCGTTTTGCGATTACAGAAATGCCCAACAGGGCAATCATGATACCCGGTATAACCGCACCCACAAATGCTGCAATGGCTGTCCATGTTGGAATTGCCCTGCTCAACGCTTCCATGGGTAATGCGGCTTCGTTAAAAGGTACACCCCAGTGAATAGGAACCGATACTCCGGAAATCAATCCAAACAAAATACCAGTAGTAACGATGATTGCAAAGATCAATGACAACCCGGTAAACGTAATGATGATACCAAACGCTACACGGATAACTTCAAGTAGCGGCACGAGCATTTTGCCCAGGCCCGTCAGGATCATACCAATTAAGCGGAATGGAAAGAGAAGAATTTTTACAAACGTATTTTCTTCACCTTCTTTTACATTTAATCCCTTTTTAATATTTGATTCGATATTAGATAGGGTGACCGGTTCGCCCTGCATTTGCATTTTATCGGTTATCGTAACCGCTGGAGGCAATACCAGCCAAAAAACGATGTAAGCGATTACCCCGCCTCCGACTCCGAATACGGCTGTAAGTACAAAGAGCAGGCGTATCACCACGATGTCTACTCCGAAGTATGCTGCCAGCCCTCCCGACACACCACCCAATACTTTCCTTTCGTTGTCGCGAAACATTTTTTTAATGGCCTGCGGTTCTTCCAGTTCATACGACCCCGGAACAATAACCCACATCACCAGATAAACCAGTAGACCAACACCCCATGCCGCTGTGAAGAGCGCAAAAAGTAAACGGATCCAGACTGCATCCACATTAAAATAGTTACCCATACCTGCGCACACACCTCCCAATATTTTGCGGTTCTGGTCGCGGAAGAGTGGTTTTGAATCTGTATTTGTATTCCTGTTTTGTGATTTCCTTGGCTCTGGTTCGGATTGTTTGCCCGAGGTTTCCGAGAACTCCTGTTCTTCAGCGGCTTTGAAGTCACTCACGCTTCCCATAGTAACCACGAGTGAGTTTACGTCTTCGTACGTAATGATTTGTTTGCCTTCATTCAGCTTGGTGAGAAAAATCTCAGCAATGCGGCTTTCTATATCCGACAGAATCTCGCTGCTGTCTTCAAACGAAGAGAAATACTTATTGATGGAGTCGAGGTACTTTTTCAAGACCTCATATCCGTCTTCTTCGATGTGGAAGATAATGCCGCTGATGTTGATACTTATATTCTTTTTCATAGTGATGAAGAATCGTGGTGGAAGTTGGTTTGGTTATGCTTGTGTTTTTGAACGTGAGGTTATCATTTCAGTAGATTGAATAAGCTCATCCCAGGTTTCGGTGAGTTTTTCCAGAAATTTAATTCCTTTATCGGTAAGCTTATAATACTTACGGGGTGGCCCAGACTTAGACTCTACCCATTTATACTCCAACAATCCCGCATTTTTTAACCGGGTGAGCAGGGGGTAAAGTGTACCTTCCACCACAATCATTTTAGCAGCTGTCAGTTCGTCCAACATATTGGATGCATACACTTCTCCGCGCGCTATGATGTGAAGAATACAGTACTCCAAAATACCCTTCCGCATCTGTACTTGTGTGTTCTCAAGATCCATAGTTCCTTACTTTTCCATCTCGCGTTAATGCAAGATGTACTGGGCATAACCAAGTACTGTGCTAGAAATAAAAAATTACATAAATAATTGATTTTCAATAAATTAGTATTTAAAAGGCTTTGAATGAGCTCGCGAAATTTACAAAACTGAACAAAATCAAGTTCACTAATGAACAGTTTTTACCGAAGACAGAAGGTCTTCCATGGCTGTTTTATAGCCAAATCTATCAATGTCGATCGAATATAATTCGCTCACTTTGCTAAGTGTGTCCACATTGTAATACGATCGGTAATCGTAATGCTCCGCACTTTTATTGAGGTGAGAGAGTTTCATACCATGCTGGCTGAGAAACTGGTTTAATTTTTCAGGATCCTCCAGGTTGAAAACCTGAATGTTCATATTTTTCTTCTCATAATATTTTAGATAAGTATGCTGAGGACGGATGTGCTGATCCTTCAAAGGATCTGGGATATTGACGATTCGATCAACAAACTCAGAAAAAGAAATATTTTTTTGAAGCACCCCAAACAGGTAATCACTGTAGATGTCATTATTCATATTTTCAAAAAAATCACGATACACCGATACAAGTCGGCTAAAAGGGTTGCGGACGATCGTGAAAAGTGTTGATGAATTTTCTATACTATCTTCAAGATTCGCATCTGTAAGAAAGTTGATCTGCTTTTCAGTAATCGGTTTTTGTTTTAACGCAGGGTACATTTTTTCCAGCATCTCCTTATTCATAGAAGTACTGGCTGATTTCGGTATTCGGATGTAAGAGAGAAAATTGGTGGTTAAGTGCCCCCCTTTTATTTTGAGAGAACTTTTAAGAAAGGCTAGTTGTGCTACCAGATTTCTAACGATCGTATTTTTTGCTTTGGAAGTTGCGATGGCACGTTTGGCGAGAACAAACTCCTGCAAATCTCGCAGGCTCTCTACCCGATTTTGATTAAAATTTTCTCCACTATGTCTGAGCCGGCCGTACTTGAATACTAACCTGGTGAGTTGCCAATATTTTTTAATGCTGTGGATCACTTTCAAAAGCCCTAAGATAGAGATTCGGGCCTCTTACTTTAAATGTAAATGCTGTATTAAAGCCCAAAATCCACTGTGTATATTGCAGGTTAATTGTTGTGTAGGTGATTAAAATCCTAAAGAGTAGACTGATTCTTACCTTTTTCGCACTTTTTGCGACTGGGCAGACATTTGCCCAGTTCGGAAATGAGTGGATCAGGTTTAATCAGCAGTATTATAAAATACCCATTGCCAGGGATGGCATCTACAGATTAAACTTTACGGATCTGCAAAATGCTGGTTTCCCAGTGGGAACGGCCGACCCGCGCAGGATGCAGATCTTTCATCGGGGCGTTGAACAACGGATTCGGGTAACGGGAGAAGGTGATGCTGTTTTTAACCCAGCCGACTATATCGAGTTTTACGGAAAAAAGAATGATGGTGTGAGCGATTCGGAGCTCTATCAACCTTCTTCCGCACAACCGCATTCCTATTACAATCTTTACAGCGATACCACTGCCTATTTTTTAACCGTAAACTCACTGGCTATTCCGGGGTTGAGAATCGATGATTTCTTTAACGTGAACGTGCCTCCTATTCCAGCAGAAACCTTTCACATGGATCAGAAACTTAATGTACTAACCACACAATACTCAACAGGAAAAAAATACAACACCTATTTACAGAATACTTTTTTTGAAACAGGCGAAGGCTGGACAGGTGTAATCATTAGTCAAAATGCATTTATCGACTATGTGTTAGATAATCTTATTAATACGTCACCTTCATCAGGGAATCCCCAAATCACCATTCAGGTGGTCGGTCGTGCGGAGGTGCCGCACCAGGTAGAGATTTCTGTTGGCCCAACAACGCCATCGCGTGTAATTGCTACTGGAACTTTTGCCACATCCGATGTTTTAAACCTCAACGCAACGTTGAATTGGTCAGACATTGGTGCCGATGGAAGAATGACTGTTCGTGTAAAGGCTCTTGGTGTTAGCGGGGGAGCAGACCGACTCAGTGCTTCTTATATTAAAATCAACTACCCTCAGACTTTTAACCAGGCGAGTGCAACGGAGAAGATATTTCAACTCAATGAAAACGTCAGTAATAGATCCTACATCGAAATACAAAATGCTGCAGTGGGAACAAGGTTGTTTGACATCACTGATCCGGCTAATGTTGTCATTATCGGCACTACATCAACAACAACTTTAAATGCTATTATCCCGAACACAGCCACCTCCAGAAAAATCTTAGCCACCAATAGTTTTGCAACCCCTACTATTCATTCTGTATCCTTCCGGAATTTTGATCCTTCACTCCACGATTATATTATTATTAGTAACCGGGCATTGATGGAACCAGCGGGTGGATATGCAGATGCCGTGAAAGCGTATGCATCGTATCGTGCTTCTTCTGTCGGTGGGTCGTACGATACGCTTGTTGCGGATATTAACCAATTGTACAATCAATTTAATTATGGAGAAACTTCTCCACTTGCTATTTCGAGATTCATGAAGTTTATGGTGAACGCTGGTGACCCACGCTATCTTTTCATTATTGGAAAAGGTCTGGATGTTTTTCTGGGGTATCACCGCAATCCAACTGCCTTTACTTACCACGACTTGGTTCCATCAGCCGGAATGCCCGCTTCAGACATGCTCTTTACAGCAGGACTAGGAGGAGCAGCTTTTGAGCCGGCTGTCTCTACCGGAAGAATTACAGCCAATACCCCACAAGATGTAGCCGCTTATCTTAATAAAGTAAAGGAAATGGAAGCATTGCCCTTCAACGATTTGTGGAGAAAGGAACTTCTTCATTTGAGTGGTGGCATCAATCCCGGTGAACCGGAGCAATTCAAATTATTTATGGAGCAATTTGAAGCTGTTGCCGAAGACTTTTACCTCGGTGGTCATGTATCGGCAATCGCTAAAAATAATACCGAGATTGAATTCATTAATATTTCAGATAAAGTGAATAGTGGTGTTAACCTGATTACATTGTTTGGTCACTCGTCTCCCTCCCAAAATGATTTTAATATTGGTTTTGTAAGCGCACCGGAGTTGGGCTACAACAACCCGGGCAAGTACCCTATGTTCTTAATTAACGGCTGCAATGCCGGGGATTTCTTCACTACCACCATCCGATATGGTGAAGATTGGATCAATACTCCAGCGAAGGGTGCTGTAGGTTTTATGGCCAATACATCATTTGGGTATTCTTCGTTGCTGCGTGCGTATTCTGATACTTTCTATTCGGTGGCGTATGGCGACTCAACCTTTATCCACAAAGGCATTGGGGATATTCAAAAAGAAGTTGTGAAACGTTTTACTGAACTCAATACATCAATACCCTATGTAACACAAGGTCAACAGATGTTATTGCTGGGAGACCCTGCTGTAAAATTGTTTGGCGCAGATAAACCTGACTATGAAATCAAGAATGACAATGTATATCCGGAGTCCTACAACTCCGACCCGGTTACAGCGCTGAGCGATTCGTTTGCCATCAAAATGATTGTTAGAAATTTTGGTCGCGCTAAAGAAGATTCACTGGCTGTGCAGGTCGTGCGCACCTTCAATGATAACACCTCCACTACGTATGATTCTTTGTATTACCCAATATTGTATAGCGACACGCTTGAGTTTACTATTCATAATGACGCCAAAGGTTTTGGTAACAATACGTTTAGTATTACGCTCGATCCTCTAAATGAGATTAATGAAATCGATAAATCAAATAACACTGCAGAACTCAACATATTCATTCCGCTAAACGCAGCTCGAAATCTTTACCCGCAGGATTTCTCTATTGTCAGTTCGCCCAGTGTTACGTTGGTAGTACAGAGTACCAATATTCTGGATGATCCCCGCGATTTCATTTTACAAATCGACACGGTAGATACGTTTGATAGTCCGTATGCACAAGAATTTACGGTGAATGGAAAAATTGCAACGAAAGATGTCAGTATTGTTACATCGACCGATACCCTTGCATTTTACTGGCGTACGAAGTTTGCTCAACCACTTCCTGATGAAAGCGAAGATTGGGTGACTACGTCATTCACGTATATTCAAAACGGACCAGAGGGTTGGGCTCAAGTACATTTTCCACAATATCTTAGCAATGAAAGTTCAGGTTTAGTAAAAGATTCGGAAGCCAGATTACTAAAACTGATTGAAACAATAACCGATGTGTCCATTCATACGTTTGGTGCCGATCATCCATCGCCACATACTGCTGTTTCGGTAAAACTTAATCAGGCAGAGTACAATCCTGTTTCGTTTCCCGAATTGCAATGCCGCGACAACACGATTAACCTGATGGCATTTGATAAGACAACGACAGTTCCTTATGTAGCAATTCCTGTCCAGTATCCCGATAAGAGAGCATGTGGAAAAAGACCGGAAGTTATCACCAGTTTTTTATCAACCGAAGTAGAGACAGGAACTGGAAAAGATCTTATTCAGTATATTAACAATGTGCCGCTGGGCGACTCGGTCGTACTATTTTCAATCGGTAACCCAGGGTATGCCTCGTGGTCGGCCAATGTGCAGAATAAATTAGCTGACCTCGGAATATCTCCTGCGCAGATCGCTCTACTTCAACCCGGTGAACCGGTAATTATTTTCGCGAAGAAAGGCTCAGCCGCAGGATCGGCAACTATTATAAAAACTGATTTATCTCCTGCGGATGAGCAGGAACTTGAGGCCGAGGGTACAATCACTGGGCGCTTTGCTTCCGGCACCATGACTTCGTCCATCATTGGCCCTGCAGTAGAGTGGCAGACTGTTTCTATGAAAGCTACTATTTCTGAAGTTCCGGTAACAGATCAATTTAGTTTTGATGTGGTTGGAATAACGCTGCTGGGTGAAGAAGCAGTTTTAAGAACGGGGCTAACGGGTACACCTGAAGATATTTCTGATGTAGATGCCGAACAATACCCTTATCTGAAACTTATTTTTCATGCGGCTGATGAAATCAACCTTACCGCCCCACAATTAAAAAAGTGGCTGGTCATCTATACACCCGCACCTGAAGGTGTGTTGACTTTCGCGGGTGCAACCGAGACACAAAATCTGAAAGAAGGTGAAAGTTGGATTGGCACGTACGGGTTTCAAAATATCTCCTCAAAAGAGTTTAGCGATTCGGTTACTGTGCAATACAACGTCTTTAACACTACATCCAGAACTTCTGATCTCCGATACAAAAAAATTAAAGCTCCGGCCCCGGGTCACGAAACAGTTTTTGATTTGACAGTGGACACAAAAGAAAAAACAGGCTTGAATGACGTGAAGGTATTTGTAAATCCGCGCATACTGCCCGAACTCTATTACGATAACAATGTATTGGAATTGAAAGATTACCTTGATGTTGAAACTGATATTTTTAATCCGGTATTGGATGTAACCATTGATGGACGGTATTTACTGAATGGTGATTATGTTTCAGCCAATCCTTCTATTGCTATAAAAGTTTGGGATGAGAATTCCCTTTTGTTGAAGACCGATACAACAGGAATAAGTGTGCTATTAAAATACCCGTGCGACACAGAAGATTGCCCCTTCACAGCGATTTAC
>JANNQJ010000017.1:0-3376 GCA_031400675.1 Cyclobacteriaceae bacterium | reverse complement strand
TACCCTGCTTCTGTAGCGTACGGGTCTTCATTCTCCTGACAGGAAAATGCAAAGCCAAGCGACACAACAGCCACCAAAGCGACTGTTTTTCGTAAAAAGTTATTCGTTTTCATAAGGTTTTGGATTTTCGTAAGCATTTTTGTTTGTTTTGGGCTTTAGACCGTTGATATGGTTGAGGGTTTAATCCAGCCAACCAGATTTTTAATTTCAGCCAATAAAACTGCATTTCACTAATGAAACCAACTATTTTGAGATTACTAAATATATTCTGCCTTGGCCTGATGATTGGCTTATCTCCTGCTTTAAACGCGCAGGGTTCTTTGAAAATTGCCAAGCTAAAATACAATGGCGGAGGTGATTGGTACGCTAATAAAACGGCATTGCCTAACTTAATCAAATTCTGCAACGAGCAATTAGGCACCAGCATTTCTCCTGAAGAAGATATTGCAGAGGCAGGCAGTAAAGAACTCTATTTATATCCTTATGTGTACATGACAGGGCACGGAAATGTGGTGTTTAGTGAAAGCGAAGCTTCAAACCTGAGAAATTATTTGTTGGGAGGTGGGTTTTTACACATTGATGACAATTACGGATTGGATAAATACATCCGAATAGAGTTGAAAAAAGTTTTCCCAGAATTGGAGTTAGTGAACCTCCCATTCGACCATCCGGTGTACAATCAGAAATTTAAATTCCCAAAAGGACTTCCAAAGATTCACGAACACGATGGTAAACCCTCGCAAGGTTTGGGGCTGCTCTATGAAGGTAGACTGATAGTCTTTTACTCATTTGAATGCGATCTGGGCAATGGTTGGGAAGATGCCACCATTCATAACGATCCTGAAGCAAAAAGAAGACAGGCATTTGAAATGGGCGCGAATTTGATCGCGTATTGTTTTACAAACACCCAGTAATCAATTCCTGTCAAGTCAAGCGAGCAAAAGTATTCTTTGAAACACAAGGTGAATTTGCGAGACATCTTCCTTTATAAATAGCGTGTAACGTTAAAAGATCCCCGCAACCAAACTCAATTTTTTCATTGCCAATTCTCTGCTCTTGGAATGACCCTAGATGTTATGGTTTCTTTTCAAAAATCTCGGCAAGTTTAGAATTCAGCTCTTCACCGCGTAGATTCTTCGCAACGATTACACCTTTGGGATCAACCAACACTGAAAACGGAATAGCATTGATATTATATTTTAGTGCTGCCTCTGATTGAAAATACTTTAAATCGGAAACGTGCGTCCAGGTCAGACCATCTTGCTGAATAGCCTGAACCCAATCCTCTTTGGTTCTGTCAAGGGAGACACCGAATACAGTAAATCCTTTGTCTTTAAACGTATTATAAGCCTTTACCACATTTGGGTTTTCTCTGCGGCAAGGCCCACACCATTTTGCCCAAAAGTCAATCAATACATATTTGCCACGCAACGAGGAGAGTTTTACAATTTGTCCATCTGGGTTGGGTAATGCAATTTCAGGAGCCTCTTGTCCGATCGCCAGGGTCTTGCTTTTCTCAACCATCTCCACGAAGTCTTTTGCGTGTGTGGAATTAGGCCAGGCGATCATTACTTTATCTGCTGTAGCAATGTAGACATCGAGGTACTGATCTTTATCGAGGGTCTGTCCGCTTTGCAATAAGTTAATAATCCCAAGCGAAGCAGGTTCATTTTTAATCAACTGGGCAATTTGATCATTTGCTTTCGAAGCGAGCAACTGATACTGGACTTGTAGCTCAAGCATTTTTTTCTCGTCACCTGATTGCTGCGCTTTTTGAAAATCCTCACCAATTTTTGTTGCTTCAGGTGTTAGCTGAACTGCCTGCTGCATAGCCTGTATCTTTTTAATGAATTCAATATCAGGCGATCCCTTCACTTCAAAAAAACCAGCCGTACTATTTCCATCCACATTAACCTCCAGATCGCTTTTATCCAGGATCACATCTACCGTTTGCTGGTTGTAAAAGTTTATTCTATAATAACCCGGCTCTTTCAGGTTGATCTTTTTAGTATATGTATAATTGCTTTTCAATTTGATGGTATCCTGCCAGCCTTGTCCGCTTCTCTTTAACTCCATTATTGTTATAGACCCATTTTGAGGAAAGCCTACTTTGCCAGAAATTGTAACAATCCAACTACCACCATTCTCTTTCTGTTGGCCATTGGATGAACATCCGTTCAACAGAAGAGCAGCCGAAATCAAAACCATCCCTATAACTTTCATACCTCTTTTAATTTTTTTAGTAACAACTCATTGGCCATTTTGGGATCGGCCTTACCCTTACTTCGCTTCATTACTTCACCCATAAACATGCCAACAATTCCATTCTTACCCTTTTTATACTCCTGAACTTTAGCTGGGTAATCCAAGATAACTTGTTCAATAATAGGTAAAATTGATTCTTCGCTACTGTCCTGAATCAAGTTTAACGCTAGTGCAACTTCTATCGCGGATTTTCCGGGCGCTTTTAATAACTCTGGAAAAATACGTTGTGAAGCAGTTGAAAAGTTGACTTTATTACCATCAATTAAATGAATTAGTTCCACTAAGGTCTGAACAGAAATTGGAAAATCGTTAACCGTTAATGTAAGTTCATTCAAATATGATTTTACCGGCCCAATAATCCAATTGGCTGCAGCTTTAAAATTGTCGGTGTGCTTACAAAGTTCTTCAAAGTAATGTGCGATGTCTTTTGAATCGGTGAGTACGTGCGCATCGTATAACGACAACCCATAATGACTCATAAATTTATCTCTCAACTCATTTGGAAGTGCTGGCGTAGAAGACTTAATCTCATTGAGCCATTCTTCGGATACAATCACCGGACTTAAATCGGGATCGGGAAAGTAGCGGTAATCATTTAATTCCTCTTTTGTCCGCATGCTGTGGGTTTTCCCAGTAGCTGCATCAAACGTTCGTGTTTCAGAAACAACCTCTTCTCCCCTCTCGAGCATCCCAATCTGTCGTTCAATCTCATGGTCAATTGCACGTTGCACATTGCGAATGGAGTTCATATTCTTCACCTCTACTTTCTTCCCAAACTCCTTCGCACCCTGCAGCATGACCGAAACATTGGCATCACACCTAAGGGAGCCTTCTTCCATGTTGCCATCGCAAATGTCAAGATAGCGAACCAGTTTTCGTATCTCTGTTAAACAGGCATACGCTTCATCAGAAGTTGTGATGCAGGGGTCAGTCACTATTTCAATGAGAGGAACGCCTGAACGATTAAAATCTACGAGTGTATCTTCTTCAGTGGGTAAGTGAATGGATTTACCCGCATCTTCTTCCAAATGAATTTTTGTCAACTGAATGTTACTTTCCGCACCATCTTTAAACGTAACTGTAATGTGCCCTCCTTTGCAAATCGGAGTGC
>JANNQJ010000016.1:0-4835 GCA_031400675.1 Cyclobacteriaceae bacterium | reverse complement strand
GGTGGGGGAGGTGGACGAAGGAGGTAATAAAGGGCAATCAGTATAAAGTAGTAGAGATTACCGATTACTGATCACCTATTACCAATATTACTCTTTCACCTTAGGAGTTTTCCCAATGGGAATGCCAACGGAGAAATAGAGCGAACGATTATATTGGTCTGGGGTTGTATCATCAAGGGTAACATCTACCAATCCATAATAATACCGAACACCCAGGTTCATCCCATTTCCACCCAAAAGACGATACCCTAGCCCCAACATAAGGCCTGCATCTAAGGGGTGATAGTTGTCTCTTATTTTCATTGTGTAGGACAGGTCATCCGCATCTTTTACTTTTTGTGTAAACACATCCACAGATTTATTCATTAGCCCCAGCATAGGCCCAGCCTCTACGAAAAAATTATTTTTGAATTGATGCTTGATGAGTATGGGCACATTAAAGTAGCTGAGTCTTCGATCTACAGTTCCTCCGGCAAAGGCAGCATTTAAATTGGCGTCATTTAAATCATAGACTTCAATATCCTGTGCGCCTAAAGTGGATTTTACAATCACTCCTGTGTGCATCATCCAGGCTGGATTTTTCAGTTTAAAATCAAAGTAAAAGCCTATATTGAATCTACCTACACTGCTTGCCTGATCTAAGCCTCGGATATTTGCACGGTTCAATCCACCATCCAATCCAAATTCCAGCTTATCAGAATTTAGCTTATCACCAAGCAATAGTGAAATCAAAATTTGGGAGTGGCCTGTAAAACAAAGAAATAAGAGAACGGTTACTGCGATTACTTTTTTCATGCTGCTAAATTACAAACCAAATCGATATTGTAATCCCATAAAGAAATGCTGGCGCGAACCTAAGAAGCCATATTCCGTGCGCATCATCCAATGTTTGTTATGTTGGTATTGCCCGCCTACCATGAAATTCCATTTTAGTTCCGGACGCTTATCCAGAGAATACTGTACCGTTGAGTTGGCAACAACATTGGAAGCCGCATCAACAGCATTTAAGAAATTTCCGGCAGCCTCCAGAGCCCGGTTAGCGGTTTCATACTTTGCCTTATTGACGGGATTGGCTTGATCTTTAGGTGGAAGACTGCTCCACCATGTATCCACCTGTTCTTGTGCATTGCCAACTTTCACATATCCCTGATCCACTTTTGCCTGCAGTTCATTTGGCGGTATCACGGAATTCAAAGGGATAGAACCAATTGTCTCGGAATTAATGCTCCAACGGAATCCTCCTGCCCATAAAGCAATATTTCGTTCTGGTTTTTTGAGTTTAAATAATTTACCAAAACGAGGATCGAAGATGAATGAGAAGGCCGGCTTATCCAGCGCGCTAACATCTGTCCAGGTGAAATTCATATCCATGGCAAGGAAACCACCTCCTATACCAATGGTTGGGGTAATTCCAAAGCCAACTGAGAAGGCATCAAAACTTTGTTTTGTTGAGGCAGAAAAGACTTCCTTCCAAACATCGGTGGAGTCTGGAACCCAAACACCAAAGCCCACGGTTGTAGATGGTTTTGATTTGGCGAATATACCATAGACATTAAGGAAAGGGAACAGCCATATATCAGGCCTTAAATTTACTCCTACGGCCTCAGAAACTGAATTATTGAATCGTACAATCTCGTCAAGATTGTATTGGGGTCCGTTGTTAAAACCAACATAGAGGTTCTCAAGCACTAAATCTTGTTTCTGCCATAGATATTGAAGACTTAGTCCTGCAGAGTAAGGTAAACTATACCCTGCATTAGTTGCCTTTTTTCCCCAAATGGGCAATGAATAGGGGTATTCACTTTTTTTCAAACTGTCCTTAAGAGCACTATTTTTTTTGCCTACTTCTTTATTGGAAAAAACCTGTCCAAAAGAGGCGTGAAAAAGAAGCTGCAAAAAAAATAAGAGGTATAACTTCCTCATTAACTGTTTTTAGAAGTGAAACCTCTGCCATAGAATCTAAAGCAGAGGTTTTATAGCAATTAAACTATTTCTTAATTGGCTTGACGGGATAGTTATAGAAAATAGACTTTACCGCATAGTTAATGTTAGATTCTCTCTTTTTTGGTGAGGCATCCGGATCGATAGTTTTGGTGCCTCTTCCTTGCCACACAATTTTTTCGCTGGATTTGTCAATTAAATTGATAAACAATGTTCCATCGATGTATGTGCTATAATTAATTTGAGTAGTCCCAAATCCACCAGCGTATCCATATCTGCCATAATATCCGCCCCCGGTATTATAAGCTGTTGCCTGTGTTTGTTCTTTCGTGGTTAAGATAAGGTCAATCAGGCCATCGGGATTATCCGATTTTGTAATTCCGCGGCTTGCCATCTGGGCATCTATGGCGGCTATTATTCTATTGCGATTCAAATCGTCTACACGAAGCGCCAGGGCATCAGCAGTATAAGCATATGTCTTATACTTGCTAAAGTCTGTGGTTTTATCATAGTCATAGCTCACTTTAATGGAACTACACGCGGAAGCCAGTGCTACAATAAATAGAAAACTAATTTTTTTCATGGTGTAAAAATTTTTGTTATTTAGGAAGTAAAGGTAATAAAAATAACTTTCATTTTTGATTGAAACTGGGAGAATAGAATAGATTCCAAATGCCGCGGAGAGCCACACGGCAGAGAAGGGAAATGTCCCCTAATTTATCCAAGCATCGACTTAGGAAATTGCGATTGTTTGGAGTACGGTAGCTTGTCATTACTTTTTATTCTCTTGCTTAAATTTCTTTTTGGCTACTTTATAAACTTTCCTATTTTCCTTGGACATGATCATTGTTTCTTTGAGGCCATTTAACAATGATTTTATCACCACGTTCACAAATCCTTTATTCATATCACGCTCGATATGAAACTGAACAACACGCGGTGGGAACTTTGCGGAGCCTGGGTTATTGGACGTCAAAATAGTATTAGCTGCAAATGCGATGACTGAGCTTTTCCATTTTGCTTGTTCATGAAGTTCCAGATCAACTTCAAGGTCGTGATACAAAAAATTGAATGTGCCGAATGCTGTTGTATGTTCGGCCACCCCTGATAATTTGATTTCATCCACCGTTCCCTTAGTAATTTTCGCAGGCGTGTATGCTCGTATCAACGAATTGAGATCAGGCAGATCGAATTTTAGAACGATGGCTTCAAAATCAAATTGAGGTTTGTCATAGTAGAAAGTTAAGCTTGCTTTAAAGTGGGCCTTATTCTCGATGTAAGCATCCGCACTCATCAGAAGATGTTTGTCTTTTGATAGGTTGGTTATATTTTTGATCCCCAAGGTTGCTTTGGTCAGATTCACTTTTGCAAGGGTACTGTCAGGTTTTCGCTCCGTGTTTTCAAGTTCAACATGAGTTGCTTTCACCTGCTTGATTAATAGGGGTAGGGAGATAGCACGCATGGTCTGTCCCAGGTAAACTGGCCTTCGGGTTGAGTCAATGGGTTTAGTTTTGTCTTTGAAAATGGCAGCCTTTACGTGATCAAGAACAACCTCATCGATAAATAATTTTTTAACATAAATGAGAGAGTCAAAATTTACCTGGTTGAACGTAAGTTTGCCCACCGAACCAGAAAACTCTGTGTGTTGGTACTGATGT
This sequence comes from Cyclobacteriaceae bacterium, assembly GCA_031400675.1. Taxonomy (GTDB): domain Bacteria; phylum Bacteroidota; class Bacteroidia; order Cytophagales; family Cyclobacteriaceae; genus UBA2336. The sequence goes on along the minus strand of JANNQJ010000016.1, from coordinate 1,236 downwards.
TTTTTTTGCAAAACTGCATGACTGACATTCGGTTTAAAACTTACTTCTTTAAGCTTAATTGATTTATCCTGATAAGAGAGATCGAATGATTGCAAGGTAACGTGAAAAATGCTGTCGGCTGTTTGAATATCCAGGTTGTTTAGACCTGCGTGGAAATCATGAAAGCGATATGTCAACGTATCTAATGTATATTGAATCGCAAGGGAATCAACTCCAATATTGAAATCCTTAAAACCCAAATGCCGGATAGCTCCTTTTTGCAAAGCTCCGTTAAATTCTCCGATAGAAACATTGCCTTGCCTGCACGAGGTCCGATACTCACCAGGATACTGGTTGACCAAAAGCTCATACAGCGAGATAGTGAAATTCTTAATCTTGAATTCGCGGTGCTGATTCGCATTAACCGTATGGATAGAGGCATCAATCAAATGAAATTCATTCAAGATTAGGGAATCTAGCATTTTCTTCTTCTCTCCAGACGGATTTTCCACAGAAGTTGAATCTTCAAACGGAAGCAGGATATGCCTTTTGCCCGCAAGCATTAGTTCCACGTCCGGTTTGTGGATCGAAATTCTCTCCAGCTTCAGTTGCTTTGATTTCAATAGTGAGACAAACGAAACGTTTTTCAGGGTTATTCTTTCTGCCTTAAGATGAAATGAACTATTGATGTAAGGATATTCTTTCAATGGTTTTTCCCGTGGCGACAGGGTCACATTAAACATTCGCACAGTACCCTCAATGGGAATGATGGCCAGCCTTTCAAATTTTAATTCATAAACATCAGAAACAATACTGGAGTTAAAAGCGTTGAGCAATGCCTGTGACATGAGCTGGTCGAAATTATTGTACAACAGGAAGGCAACAATAGACAGGAGAACGATAATTGAAATCGCCATGGTCCCTTTTAGTGACCACTTTCGCTGAGGGGTATCGCTGTTTGACTTCATGTTATAGATTGGGTTACGCTCCTGATGAGATGCTCCTGACTAAGGTAAGTCTTTATTGTTTAGTTTCCCACACCGGAAACGGTTTTAGAAGGCTTCGATTTATTTAAGAAGTGCTTCAAACGAAAGCGAAAGATGTTATCGGTGGTGCTAAAATCTCCATCTATAATATCTTTTGAACGTTGTAGCGTATACATAAATTCCAATCGAGTGCCATAGTTGATCCGGTATCCAATGCCTGTACGAATTCTCAGTCGATTGGCAAACCGTTCGTTCACATCCTGATCCATCA
>JANNQJ010000015.1:0-1509 GCA_031400675.1 Cyclobacteriaceae bacterium | reverse complement strand
GTTGATGTCGCTAAAAACATCCTAAAGGCTGTGAATAATGACTTGAATGAACTTGCCCGACTCACAGTAAAAGACCTCACCAAAATCAAAGGTATTGGTGAGGCCAAGGCCATTACCATCGTTAGTGCTCTTGAACTTGGCCGAAGAAGAAAGGAAACCTCCACAGAAGAACGACCAAAAATTTCAGGCTCCAAAGATATTTATGAATTACTCAAGTCTGAATTGCTGGACATACCGCACGAGGCATTCTGGATTGTGTTGCTCAATCGTGCCAACCGTGTAATCAAAAAACATCAGATCAGTCAGGGAGGCGTGGCGGGTACGGTGGCCGACCCGAAAATCATTTTTAAAGTTGCATTGGAAGAATTAGCAAGCGGGGTAATTCTCGCGCATAATCATCCCTCCGGAAATTTAACAGCCAGTCAGGCTGATATTGATCTTACTAAAAAATTAAAAGAATCGGGTAAGCTTCTAGAAATTCAGATATTGGATCATGTAATCTTTGCCGGTAAAAAATATATGAGTTTCGCGGATGAGGGATTGATGTAACAACGACTAGGAGACTTTTGCAGGACTTGTTCCGGCATCTCCTTGTGCAGTACCGAAAGGGGATCGCGGCACAGGGCCGCGATGGGCAATATCTTATATAGAAATGAAAACAAAAAATGTAATCATTATCGGAGTTGTGATCATCGCAGTAGTGAGTATTTACTATTCATTTAGTGGCGGTGAAACAAGTGAGACCTACGTTGCCAGCATTGAAACCTTGCGCAAAGAAAAAGATCATAACATGCGCACCGATTCAGACTCTCCATTTGCAGGCGACTCTACCGATTCGTTCAAAGGATTAAATTATTTTCCTATAGATGCAGCGTACCGCATTCAAGCACGACTTACTTCAATCGAGCAAAAGAAAACCATCTCTCTTCCCACCAGTGATGGAAAACAAAAGAGTTATTTGGAATATGCTTACGCGGAATTTGAAATGCAGGGAGAAAGAAACAAACTCCTGATTCTCGAAATCATGGACATGGGTCCGTATCGCGGAACCTTGTTTCTGTCCTTTGCTGATAAGACCAGTGCCAAGGAAACATATGGGGCAGGAAGATATTTAGACATCAAAAAAATACCCGGAAGTACTTCCGTTACCCTTGATTTCAACGAAGCCTACAATCCATATTGTGCGTATAATGATAATTTCTCCTGTCCCTTTCCGCCTCCGGAGAATCTATTGAATATTCGTATTGAAGCCGGTGAAAAAACATACCATTAATCCTATGCGTTACTCTATCCTATTTTTTGCAGTTGCGTTGACACTTCAAAGCACTGCACAATCTACCAAGCCCGCTGATCCATTGGCACATACCTTCTCCATTGTAGCCCGTGATCCTAATACAGGTGAGATGGCCGTGGCTGTTCAAAGTCATTGGTTTAGTGTTGGTACGGGTGTTTCCTGGGGTGAAGCAGGTGTGGGTGTGGTGGCCACACAATCGTTCACGAATAAGTCCT
>JANNQJ010000014.1:0-1748 GCA_031400675.1 Cyclobacteriaceae bacterium | reverse complement strand
AACCAATTCCTTTTCATGAACACCCTTGACTGGATTGTACTATTCGGTACCATTGTCTTCATCGTGTTGTACGGCACGTGGAGAACGCGAGGCAATAAAAACATTGAGGGCTACCTGAAAGGAGACAACTCCATGAAGTGGTGGATGATAGGTGTGAGTATTATGGCAACTCAGGCAAGTGCCATTACTTTTCTGAGTACCCCTGGACAAGCCATTGAAGATGGTATGCGTTTCCTGCAGTTTTACTTTGGATTGCCCCTTGCCATGATCATCATCTCCGTAACCATGGTGCCTATTTATTATAAACTGAAAGTCTTTACAGCGTATGAATATTTAGAAACACGGTTTGATTTAAAAACGCGATCATTAGCTGCTATTCTCTTTTTAATTCTGCGAGGTCTTTCTGCGGGCATTACGTTGTATGCACCTGCTATTGTACTGTCAACAATATTGGGTTGGCCTATCTCCATCACGACCATTCTAATTGGTACGCTGGTAATTGTTTATGTGACCGTAGGCGGCACGCGCGCTGTAAGTCTTACGCAGCGCCAGCAAATGACTGTGATCATGAGTGGCATGATCCTGGCGGGAATTCTAGCGTATAGAATGCTACCTGAATACATTTCATTTGGTGACACGATTCAGATAGCAGGGGAGTTAGGAAAATTGAATTTAGTAAACCTGGAATTCAACCCAAATGATCGCTACAACATTTGGTCGGGGTTGATTGCTGGTACGTTTTTATTTCTCGCCTATTTCGGTACCGATCAATCACAGGTGGCGCGATATCTCGGGGGTAAATCCGTAACAGAAAGCCGCCTCGGACTTATGTTCAATGGATTGTTAAAAATCCCCATGCAGTTTATTATTTTGTTTATTGGTGTATTGGTCTTTGTATTTTATCTTTTCAACCAACCCCCGGTTTTTCATAATCAGGTATTAAAGGGGCAAGCGATGCAAACTGAACATGCAAGCCAAATCAAATTATTGGAAAATCGATATGATCAGATTTACAGTGAGAAAAGAAAAGCAGTTGACAACCTTGTAACTGCGATTCAGGCTGGCGATGAGGGACAAATTGAAGATTCAAAAGCCTCAGTTTTAAAATTGCAGCAAGAAGAAAGGCTTGTGCGTGATGAAGTTAAAATGGGTATAAGCAAAGCCATGCCCGGTGCGAAAACGCAAGACCGTGATTATATTTTTTTAAACTTCGTACTCACGCACTTGCCGCATGGTATTGTGGGCCTGTTGCTGGCGGTGATGTTTTCTGCTGCCATGTCTTCGATGGCCGGAGAGTTAAATGCACTCTCCGCTACAACCACAGTTGATATTTATAAGCGATCAATAAAGAAAGTGGCAGACCCGTTGCATTACCTGAGTGCATCGCGCTGGTTTACCGTTGGCTGGGCATTATTGGCAATGGTGTTCGCCATGTTAGCCACCTTTGCGGAAAATCTAATTCAATTCGTAAATATTGTGGGGTCACTTTTTTACGGAACCATTCTGGGTATTTTTCTAACGGCTTTTTACGTCAAATATGTAAAAGGTACTGCTGTATTCGTGGCTGCGCTTATCGCTGAGTGCGTTGTGTTCTATTGTTACTTTTATACGGACATAGCGTTCCTATTTTACAATATTATAGGTTGCGCAGTGGTGATGATTTTGGCTGTTCTTATAGAGGCATTCCAGGGTAATCTTGGTGAAAAAAATAAACCCTCTTAAGAGGGTTTATTTTTCTAGACTTTAAC
>JANNQJ010000013.1:0-4448 GCA_031400675.1 Cyclobacteriaceae bacterium | reverse complement strand
AGTGTGTCATTCGAAGCCAATTATTTAGTGGGCCAGTCGAAATTGCCGATCGAGGGAAGTTATACCGGTGGCACGGGTTCTTTAGCAACTGTTACTGTAGATTATAAAGATGCTCAGGTTGATTTCACCGGACTGGAGTTCTCAATCAGCTTGTTGTTTGATACGGGTGGTGGGCCGAGCCCTGGGAAGAAGAAAAGGAGGTGGTAAAATTGATAACAGATAATTTACTCACCCACCATTACAAACGCCCCCCAATAGTATGGACTTGGATACTTCACTCTAACTTGTTTTTGTGCACTCGTAAATGCTTCACGTTTTTCCTGCTTTTTAGTTATCCAATTTTCATAAAAATAGGTCATCAGGTCTTTAGTCGCTTCATCGGAAACTTTCCAGAGGGACATCAGAATGGCTTTTGCACCTGCCACTTGAAAAGCTCGTTGTAATCCATAAACTCCTTCACCATTTTGGATTTCGCCTAAACCAGTTTCGCAGGCCGATAGAATAACCAATTCCGTATTTTCTATATCCAGATTCATAGCTTCATAAGAAGTCAAGACTCCTTCATCCGCCTTCCCTTTTAGTGATTCGTTGGCTCCAGCAAACAACAAGCCGGAACGTAACAATGGATTCGCATTGAGTGTAACTTCTTCAATACCCATTGGCCCTCTTCCATTGGAACTTAACTCTTTTTTTGGCAAGAAAAATCCATGCGTGGCTATGTGTAATATTTGTGGACTGTTCAAACTCTTAACTAGCTCTTCAGTCGCTGCTTGGGCTATATATTCCTTTGAGTCAATGCTGTTCCTTTTAAAAATTGATATGATGTTTTCGACTTCTACTTTCGTACCCGGAAGCTCCTGGACAGTTTCACCATCAAAAAACCGCTGAGTAGAGTCGAGCCTAAACGGCCCTGATAGGTAGGGAGAAAAAGAACGATTACTATCTTTAAAAACTGTGGAATCATTTTTTTGTTTCCCATTATAGTCTGGGTAACCAATAAACACACCGTTGTCAATGACCAGCCTTTTAACTTTTCGAGGACGTGAAATCAAATCTTTAGTGTTACTCACCAATCTAATATCTAGCTCATCATGTAAGTATTTACGGGTTTGCGGGTTCAGTAAGGTATTGAGGTTAATTTGGTTGTATACACCATCAGGCGAAAAATAGACTCTCTTTGCTTTGTAGGTAGTCTTTACCCTATCATTTATCTCCTTCCAATATTGATCGTAGGAACGTTCATCTGCTTTTTGAAAAGTAATACTGTTTTTGTAGTTATGGATAAACTTACCTTCTAAATCCTTCCCATTTTCTAACACCAGCATATCAGGATTATTGAGAGTTTGTGGTGTAACAATGAGCGCAGCATAGTAAATACTGTCAGCACTATTAACGTTTGTTGCAGCGTTAGTGAAACGAATAATTTCTACAGCTACCTCGCCTTTCTTTAGTCTTTTCTGAACATCCTGCCATGTATAGCGCTTTTTGTCAGTTGCTTGAGCAAAAAATTCTGAGGCTTTAGTAAGTTCCTTTTCAAGTTGATTAGCGCGCTCCTCCAACTCAAGTTCATCTATGCCCTTATTAAGCTTCTCCTCTTTTGACATTTGATACGATTGGGCTAATCGGTTTCGAGTACCTTGCCAATCATTGTAACGTGCTCGGAGAAGCGTGTCATTTGAGCTAAGGATTCGGGTGCGCATTTTGTTTTGGGAATTGAGCAAGAGTGCCTTAGTAGCTAGAGTATTGTTATACAACCACCCAACGGTATTGACATCCTTTTCAAATGCTTCATAGGTAAATAGGGCAAATTTTTCAAAGGCATTGTCCAGTTGCTTAAGAAATAGTCCCTTTTCATTCTCCGTCATGCTATTAAACTTACGATCAAACTGCGCTAACAATAGCTCGCTCGATTCTTTAAAATAAGTTTCGGCTTTTTTAAACTCACCCACATGATAGTAGAAGTCCGCAGCAGAACCCAATCCCCTCGCATACTCCTGACCGGTTGTACCGTACGCATCCCTCCAAAGTCGTATAAATTCCAGCCAAAGGGATTCTGATCTTTCATAATTCTTAAGTTGTCCATTTAAGGAAGCTAAATTGAAGGTCGTTCCTAAATAATCCTGTGAAAGTTCTCCCAAAACAACTTTTTGGATTTCTAGCGCCTCGTTAAACAACAGCTCCGCTTTGGAAAACTGTTGGATTCCCTGATAAAAGGTTGCGAGATTACTTAACCCGTATGCATACTGTTCACTACGTGCACCAAACACATTCCTGTTAATGGTTATTGACTTTTGCAGGAATGCTTCTGCTCTAGGGTCTTTTAGGGATTCATATACATTAGCAAGGTTATTCATAGTTAGGGCACAATCTGGGTGTTCGGAACCAAGCGCTTGTTCTAAAATGTCTAACGCCTGCAGGTAAAGCTTTTCAGCCTTTCGATAATCACCTGCTCCTTGATAAATACGTGCAAGGTTGGATAATTGCCGTGCATAGGCGGGATGGTTCTTACCCAAAACCATTTCAAAAACGTTGAGAGATTCTAATGCAGCTGCCTCCGCTTTCGCATAGTCATCTGCTTGATAGACATAAAAGTTAACCAATTTGCTGAGCACGTCTGCATATTCTATGTGTTTATCGCCAAGGGTTTCATTAACTATTTTTAATGCATTTAAGTACACCAATTCTGCTTTAGGATAATCAACCATGTTTTCATACAGAGTAGCTAAACTGTAAAGTGTCTGGCGATAGTTTGGATGGTTTTCGCCCAAAGTCGATTTCTGAATTTGCAGAGCCTGCTCATAAAGAGGTTCCGCCTTATTATAATCGCCATACGTTGTGTACATATCAGCTAAGTTCTTGAGCGTATTGGCGTAGGTAGAATTTTGGGATCCGTACATTCTCTTTTGAATTTCAACTGCTTCGATAAATAATCTCTCTGATTCTTGTTTTGGGCCTTTTAATTTGTAGAGTATAGCTAAATTGACCAAGGCAGTCGTGTATGATGGATCTTGAATATTTTTTAAAATGGCACAGTTCTCCAGCATTATAGGTTCAGCCTTCTCATACTTACCCCATACCCTATAGAGTTCACCAAAAACAGCTAATGTACTTGCATACATGGGGTTCTCCTTCCCGCTGTTCTGTTCTAAAAAGTATAATGCCTCCGTAAACATTTGTTCACCCTTTTCAAACATTTTTAAATAGATGTACCGTTCCCCCAACACTCTAATAGCTTTGGTATACGTAAAGTATTCTTTGCTTGACTTAAAGATCGAGATGGCTTTAACTGTCTGTCTCTCTGCCTTTTGATAATCCCCCATTTGAGTTGCTATCTGCGAAAGATTCATGAGTGTTTTCCCACAGGCTAAATTTTGCGCCCCAAGGATCTCCGTTTGTATTTTTAATGCTTCGCTATGAAATGCTTCTGCCATAGCATAATTCCCTGTAGCCACACATACGTGACCTAGATTGATGACTGTCTTAACATAGTTGGCATGTGCCCTTCCAAACTCTTTAGCTGCTTTAAGCCTGGCTTTGTTCCAAGCCTCAAAAGCAAGGAAATAGTCCCTTTGACTTTCATAAAGTGTGGCCAATGAATCAAGCTTTTTCCAATTTTCGAAAACAATGCTTCCATCAGGATGATAATTGATTTCATCAGTCAGTATGCCATTTAAATAGACTTGCAATTTTTCCTTACTACCATCTTCCCTGTAAAAACTAGTTTCTCCATTCATTACATCTTGAGGTCGGTCAGCCAACAAGTTTGTTTCCATCTGCTTTTTACCATTGGCATACATATCGAAGACCTTTCCCATGGGTTTATCATCTTTATATGTGATAAGTCGATAAAATGCAGCCTTTGATTTATCCTGAATAATGTTCCAGTCTTGGTCATAAAGAATAGTCCATTTATTTTGTCTTTTACCGTCCGTATCAATCTGATTAGGGCTTATTGGTATTTTTTGGGCATTTAACGAACAAGTGATTAAGATTGAAAGCAATGGCAGTGTGTATCGCAATTTTACATTGCCTGATAATTTAAAACTTAGTTCTCTTTTCAGTTTCATTACGGAAATGATTAATGCATTTATCGTTGGTGCAACTCTAAATATAAGGAACTTAAACTCCTAACTAACTTACTCGTCAGCTTGTTTTATGGGCTGAACTTTAATTTCAGAAAGACTAAGATTGTGTTTCGAAAAGTGCTTTCGTGAGTCATCTATAAAAGTTTTAAATGAAAGTTTGGAAGCTTCATCCTTTATAAAACCAGTGGTGTCGTTTTCAAACGTAGGTACAGGAAGTACATAGTATTTTTTTTCAGAATCAGCAGTGCGATAAACCCATTCCAGAATATAGCCTGCGGAATCAATGGTTGTAAATGCCAGGCTGTCAAATTGAATTTTTATCAGATTCACGTTTATCATGGCACCCCCATCTTTGTATCGATC
>JANNQJ010000012.1:0-2247 GCA_031400675.1 Cyclobacteriaceae bacterium | reverse complement strand
GGCAGCTTCGTTAGGCTACATCCATATCCTCTAACGGATGGCGAGAAGAAAATTCTCCCATGGAGATGTCCTAAACATTTTTGCGACCTCGACTATTCAACTCTCATGAGGAAGCAGCGCAGGCAATTGCCACTTTCGCTGATGAAAAGTGTTCGCTGCGTCTGCCTGAGAACGGGTTATACGCACGATTGCCGATAGCTCACAGTCGAAGCAAGAGAGCGTTCACTGGCGACGAGAGACATCTTGTACGCCGATCAACCCAGCGTCGCAACCCTGGCTCCAGACGACGCAAGACGGCGTTGACATACCAATCTTATAGTGGCAAGCTCGTTAAGCCGAGCACGTTGAATTTTCTATCCGTGCTACCAGGACCCGGAAAATCTAAATAGGTCCGGTTTAACATGCCGGTCATTGAAAACCTGTCCGGAGAAGATCATGGAGCGAAACACCATTTCCCTAAGATTGGTATCCAGTTTGGCCGGGCTGATCATTGCGTGCTGCCCATTGTTTGCGCATGCTGCGCCAATGACAGGCGACCGATACGCAGTGAACTTCTCCGGGACTATGCGACTAGTAGAGGGCCTATCCACATCCATCGTTCCCAGTTTGAGATATTCTCATGCGGAAGCGGGATTCGCGTTAGGCAACCAACTCGCGGATGGCAACTTCCTCATCGAGGATTTTAGGATGAGTGTCGTTGGGCCTCGCTGGAGCCCCGCCGATATGCTGCAAGGCTTTTACAACCCTCAGGTTAACCGGCTAGTTGCATGTCTTGATTCTGGTTGCACCAAGTACAGCGTGACTGTAAGTCAGTCAGAAATGGGCATCATTGGATTCCGCAACAATAATGAATTATTTGTCGACTTCACTTCCAGTATTTTTTTCGGAGGAGCGGGAGCCTATGATGTGAATCCGGTACCCACGAATGGTACGTACACCGTTGCGATCAATTTGGATTGTGTTTCGCAGCGGTTTTGCGACCCGACGTTCGGTAGCATCAATGGGACGTTTGCTTTGGGATCTCAGTTGACCGGCGGAAATTACGAGATTGAGCGGCTGACAGTCGAGTTTGGGCTGTCTTTCTTTCCTTCCGATATCTTGCAAGGCTTCTACAACCCTCAATTTAACCAGTTAGTTGCATGTCTTGATTCTGGTTGCACCCAGTACAGCGTGACGATAGGCAGGTCACAATTTGGCGAGTTTGGATTTCGCAACAATAATCAGTGGACTATTGACTCAACAACCCTAGCAAGTCGCAATGGGTTCGCATATGGAACCTACGCGATAACGCCTGTCGCTATACCTGAGCCCTCGACCTACGCAATGATTATGGCTGGTCTTGGTCTGCTCGGTATCGTTGCACGTCGCAGAAAGCAACAGGCGGCCGTTTAAGTACAGCGGCAGCCCATCATCGAACTTGGATGTAGCCATCCAAGCCAGTGCCGACTCGCTGAACAATCCCTTGGGGATGATCTGTGGCGGCTTGCCTGCCAGGCGCAGACCACCGTCGCAGCAAGGGCAGGCGTACTTGACGCGCTCGTGGCGGATCACGCGAACCTGCTGCGGGATGATGTCGAGTTGTTCGCTGGCCTCCACACCGATCTCCACGAGAGTTGCGCCATCATGCGCACAGACCCGATCGGTATCGCTGAGTTCATGGCGCACGACGTGGCGCGGCAATGCGGGCTCCAGTGGCTTGCGCCCGCGCTTGGCGCGTTTGTGGCCGGCAACATCGCTCTGACCAGCGTCGGCGTCTTCCTGCGTAGGAGCCGCCTCGGTGGCAGCGGCCAGCGCCTCTGCCTCGTTGAAGAACATGTCCTTGTGATGGCTCCCCATGACTTCGCTGCTGGCGGCGAAGACCTTGCGCATCATCTTGTTGAGTTTCTCTTGCAGCAGGTCTCGCTGCACACGCAAAATCCGGTTCTCACCAGCCAGCGAATCGCGTTCTACCTGGGCGGCATCGCGTTCGCACTGGACCGCATCGCGTTCAGATTGAGCCGCATCGAGCGCCAGTTGCAAGGCTGCAAATTCTTCGATGCTGGGTGGCTTTGTCATTGACAAATTTGACCGCAAACCCAGGCTCAAAGTTCCCTCAAGCGGCGCGTTTATAGCGCAATATTTCGTGCCCGCGCATGGCTGCCAGGTCAATGCCATCGAGCAGCCAATGCAGTTGTTGCACGGTCAGTTCCATCACGCGCTGATTGTCGCGCGGCCAGATGAATCGCTCGCTCTCCAGGCGCTTTTGCA
>JANNQJ010000011.1:0-6572 GCA_031400675.1 Cyclobacteriaceae bacterium | reverse complement strand
TTCTTGCGTTGATAGTTTTTCTACTGCGAATGACAACTGGGATATTATTCTTTAGTGAAATATTCATGACAGAATCCATTTCAAGGTCGGGAGACTTAATAGAAACCACTTCTACATCAGCATCTGACCGATTCAATAGTTCAAATGTTGCCAGCACCGGTTCGCCAGGAGCAATCCAATAATTATCTGCAGTAGCTTCCAGGTAAAGTCCCGCGCAATCCTGTATCAGTTGATTCACTTCTACAAGTTTTCTAGACTTCCATACGCTGTTTTCAAGCGTGTTGATTTCTTTTCGGATTTCCATCAACAACGGAATGGTTGAAGCAGGCCTTTCAGGAATGAAGTCATGAATGGCACGATCGACCAGGGTCTTTACTTGATCACCATTTTTCAAGCGTGTCCATGTTGTATTGATGCCATCAAAAATATCCTTACCGGGGATTTCTCCTTTTACTAATTCAAAAAATTCTTGTTGTTCACCGCGCACCCTGCGAGAACCAAATCCCTGACTTTTGTGCTGGCTGCGACTTGTGGCGGCAATTTCAGAATAAGATTCACCCAACAATGGACTATAACCTCCCACATTGATGGTGGTAACACCTGGGGTATTTTCACTTATCTCACTATTAAAAAAACGCCCGGTATTAATAAATAGTCGTTTGGGTTGCCATAGATTGTATTTATTTAATTGCTCAGCGAAAATGTCAGGCTTAGCTGAGGCGTCAAACGCTTCAATGGCCAGAATAGCAGAAGCAGTATGGTGACCGTGACCGGCACGATCCGTTGGCGGGAAGCGCGTAAGAATTACATCGGGTTGGTAGTGACGATATATTCTGATTACATCAGATAGAATCTCCTCTTTGCCCCAGATTTTAAAAGTCTCATCGGCTGACTTTGAGAATCCAAAATCGTTGGCACGTGTGAAAAACTGCATTCCACCATCAAGTCTGCGTGCTGCTAATAATTCCTGTGTACGAATTAGGCCAAGCAAATCACCTGCCTCTGATCCAATTAAATTTTGCCCTCCATCTCCCCGGGTCATCGAAAGGTATGCGGTGGTGGCGAGCCTCCCCTTGGAGAAATAGGTAATCACTCTGGTGTTTTCGTCATCTGGGTGAGCAGCCACATACAGAACTGATCCAAGAAAATTTAACTTTTCAAGTTTTAATTTAATCTCAGCGGCATTCGGCTGACCAGGTGCTTGACCTTGTACTAAAAAAGGAAGCAGCCAAGCCGCCCAGATAACTCGCCTCATGCAAAAATGGTTTGTGCGAATTAACGGATAAAATCCCGAATGAGATGTCTCCTAACGAAAGGCTTACATGATCAGCATTTATCCTGTTTCAAAGGGCAGGATACTTTATGATTACTTATACTTTTCCTCTCTTCTCACCATTTACAAAGTAATTTCCCTCTTGATCGAATTCGATTAAAATCCGGCTCAACACTTTCTTATCAGAGGACAGGAACTGAATCACATGCTTATACCCCGACAATCGATCCTTAATATCGTCTGTGAATCCCAACTCTAATCTAAACTCCATACCTTCTTCAGTTTTCTTATTCAAGATAGCACTCTTATCATCCTTAACCACCTTCATCTTTACTTCTTCCGGGGAAACATGTATGATTTTTACCATGAGTTTTAAATAGGGTAACGGGGATGAGTTGGTACGCTTTTCTTCTTCAGCTCGGGTTTCACTTAAACGAACAGTTTGGGTATCTTCCGAAGAGCTTCGCTGTTTAAATGATAAATCAAATTTGATCTCAAAATCTTCTTTCGATTTAAAAGGAGCTTCCCCCTGAATGCAAATAAAAATTGTAAACAATACAAGATGTGCCATGTCATGTAAGATACAAAGTTATCAGGCTAATGCTATCGGACTGAAAACTTAAAAATGGTAATGCTCTTGAATTCTTCACCCGGGCGCAAAACCGGTGATGGAAAATGTGATTGATTTGGGGAGTCTGGAAAATGCTGTGTCTCTAAACAAATTCCAGCATGCTTTCGAAATTTTCCGTCAAGAAAATTACCTGAATAAACATGCAGGCCGGGCATATCTGTAAAAACTTCCATACAACGCCCGCTCACAAGCTCTAAAAGTGTGGCAGTTTTACTTATACCACGTGTAGGGTGACTAACCACCCAACAATGGTCATAGCCCCAACCATATTGAAGTTGCTGATCTGGATAGTTTATGCGGGCCCCAACACTTGTCGGTTTTGTAAAATCAAATGGTGTATTTTTCACAGCGCGAAATTCTTCTGTCGGCAGCATCACATCGTTTACCGGTAGGAAAGAAGACGCAGGTATTGTTAGTTCGTGATCAAGAATAGTTCCTTGCCGACCTGATAGATTGAAATAGCTATGTTGCACAAGGTTAACAATAGTCGCTTTATCCGTAGTGCTCTGATAATCAATTCGCAATTGGCAATCGTTTGTCAGGGTATACGTAATACGTGAGAGCAAATTTCCTGGATAACCCTCCTCACCATCCCGACTTGCATACGACAACTGAATAGCGTTATCAGAAATTTGACTAATGTCCCAAAACATTTTATTGAATCCCTTCAACCCACCATGCAGATGATTACCCCTATCATTTTGATAAAGCTTATACAGCACGCCATCAATAACGAATTCCCCTTTGGAAATACGGTTTGCGTAACGCCCAGTTATGGCTCCAAGAAAATAAGGATCACGGATATACTCTTCAAGGGAATCGTAACCAAGCACAACGTTTGCAAGCTCACCGAACTTATCAGGAATTTTAAGAGATTGAATTATCCCACCATAGTTAATAACGCTCAGTTCGGCACCTTGTGAATTAGAAATTTTGTAAAGATTAACTTCAATGCCTTCAGGTGCAACTCCAAAATTAGATTTTGTAATCATTTAAGAAGATATCAAACTCGTGCCATTTGCAATGTGAACAACATAGGATTCAATGTCAATATTAAACTGTTTCCGATACGCACTACTTACTTGCTCAATCGTACTTTTAACAGCTCTATTCTTTATAAGATTAACTGTGCACCCCCCGAAACCCCCACCCATCATTCGCGCACCCAAAATTTCAGGATTATTCCTTACTAGGGAAACCAAATAATCAAGTTCATCACAACTGACTTTGTACAATTTAGAGAGCCCATCATGAGTTTCATACATTCGTTTTCCAAATGATTGTAGGTCTCCTTGTAAAAGATCAACACTTGCCCGTTGTACACGTGCAATCTCTTCAACAATGTATTTACATCGATTGAACACAAGATCAGAAAAAACAGAACGATTATTGTCAAGCAGGTTTAATGAAACATCGCGCAAGGTTTTAATCGATGGATCGAGTTCTTTAAGAATTTGGACGCCTTCTTCACATTCAGCCCTCCGGGTATTGTATTCAGTTGATGCCAGGCTGTGTTTTACACCCGAATTGAAAAGCACGATTGAATATGCGCTGAGGTCAATTGGGAGATATTGATACTCAAGGGACTGACAGTCCAGCTGAATTAGATGATTTTCCTTTCCCATCATGTTGGCGAATTGATCCATGATGCCGCAACGGACGCCTACAAAATTATGCTCCGACCACTGGCCGATTTTAGCAATTTCCGTTCTCGAAAGTTGAACCGCATTCAATTCACATAGCGCAAAAGCAAATCCGCATTCCAATGCAGCCGATGACGACAAGCCAGACCCTGGTGGAATGTTACCGCCAAAGACGCACGTAAAAGGTTTCAACGTATGCCCGAGATCAACTAATTGTCGCACTATCCCCAACAAGTAGTTTGCCCATGGTGGGTCTGAAACCGGTTGTGGGTTCTGTACATCAACTTCAAAAATTTCATTGAAGCTCAACGCAAAAATTTTAGAAGTATGATTGTACGATGGTGCAACCGCAAAAATGATTTCTTTGTCAATAGCGGCTGGCATGACCAAGCCGTCATTATAATCAGTATGTTCGCCAATCAGGTTAATGCGCCCAGGCGAGCGAATGAGCATCGGCTCAGCATTGAATCGTTCAACAAAATGATTGCGGACAGATTGATACGTAAACTCCAAAGCAGTTTAATAAAGCCTGATTTTACGATGAATCCAGAAATAAAAAAAACTCCCTGAACAGGTAGTTTAAAGAGTTCCTGGTAAGTTAATACCTTGCAGATTAAAGCTAGAGAACAAATCCCTTCAAATGTTGAAACGCATACCAAAACTACTAATCTCATTCCTCACACTATTCATACTTGTCTCCTGTCAGAGTGACGAAACTTCCGACCCTGCAATAATCCCAAAAGCCGATACGTGGTGGAACGATGACGTGTTCTATGAAGTATTCGTCCGGAGTTTCTATGATTCCGATGGCAATGGGCATGGCGATTTTCAGGGATTAATTCAAAAACTTGATTACCTCAATGACGGAAACCCAGCCACAACCGATGATTTGGGTATTACCGCAATTTGGCTAATGCCAATCTTCCCTTCACCGAGTTATCATGGATATGATGTAACTGATTATCGTGATGTCAATTCACAATATGGCACCATGAATGATTTCAAACTTTTTTTAGAAGAGGCGCACCAGCGAGGGATAAAGGTGATCATTGATTTCGTGGTTAATCATACATCATCACAGCACCCGTGGTTTATGGATTCAGATGACGGTGTAGATGCAGAAAAAAGGGACTGGTACAACTGGGAAGCTGCCAACCCAGGCTATGCTGGTCCGTGGGGCCAGTCTGTCTGGCATTCCCGAAATGGCGCATTTTACTACGGTATTTTCTGGTCAGGTATGCCTGATTTGAATTTTAAGAATCAGGATGTGACCTCTGAAATAAAAGACATTACGGAGTTTTGGTTTTCGGAGATTGGTGTTGATGGTTTTCGGATTGATGCCGCAAAACACCTTATAGAAGAGGGCGCGATACAGGAAAACACGCAGGCCACACTTGGCTGGTGGAGGGAATTTTATGAATTTCAGAAAAACCTTGACCCAGGTTTGCTGAGCGTTGGCGAAGTCTGGACGTCAACGGCCAATGTAATCCCGTATACGGATCAGCGATTAGACTATTGCTTTGAGTTCGATCTTTCGTATGCCATTATTGATGCCGCTAAAAATGGAAATGCCACGGGGTTAAAAAATAAAATTCAGGAAGTTGTAGACTCATATCCTGAACTTCAATATGGAACCTTTCTAACAAACCACGATCAAAATCGGGTGATTGAAGAGTTGAGTGGAGATATTGGTAAATCAAAATTGGCCGCCAGTATTTTATTGACATTACCCGGTGTACCCTACTTGTATTACGGAGAAGAAATAGGCATGAAAGGTGTAAAGCCGGACGAAGATATTCGCAGGCCCATGCAATGGACAGCGGGTGCAAAAGCAGGCTTTACTACCGGAACTCCGTGGAGAAGCATCAATTCAAATTATGCAACTTTCAATGTTGTAACCATGCAGAATGATCCTAACTCATTGTGGAATCATTACCGCAAGCTTATTCATGCCCGCACCTCACAAGAATCACTCAGACGTGGTAACTATCAGCTTGTCACTTCCAGCTCTTCAACCGTATTGCCCTATGTCCGGATTTCAGAAAACGAAACAAGTCTAATACTTCACAACCTGGGGTCAGAAGCCCAACTGAATGTTCAACTTTCCGTCACGAACAGCGAAATTCAACCTGGTACGTATTCTGTTACAGAGATATTGACAGAGAATATTGTTGGCAATGTGGTGATTAATGGTAGCGGTGGATTTGAGTTCACACCTTATGAAACATTGGAAGCATATACCTCCTATATTTTGATGCTGGAATTACAATAGAAGCAAACACAACCGCTCAATAATTAATAATCAAAGGACCTCTTATTTCACGTTTATGTCTTTCAAAATAAGTTCAACCCACTCCGCGTACATGATCCCTGAAGGATGCAATCCATCCGTGGCTACAAGATTGGGCTCGGCAAGGCCTCTTCTGGAAATATCGGTGATGTAGAAATAAGTTATTCCGGCCTGCTCCGTAATGGAGCGATTGACCGCGTTGAATTGATCAATCTCCATGCTAATAATTTCCTGATTGGATTGCCCAAAGGGTGTGTATCCATAATCAGGAATAGAAACAACAAAGATTCGATTCTTATCACCGCCCACTAAAGCAATAGCCATGTTCAACAGCTCTTCAAATTCGCTTGCATACGCTTCCAAAGTCCGGTTTTGATACTGATTATTGACTCCAATCAAAAGTGAAATAAGGTTATATTCATTTGGCTTAATATCGGCATCAATGATGGCTTGTTTTAACTGATCCGTTCGCCAACCGGTTTTAGCAATGATGCGCGGAGGCTCAGTTTCGATGCCTTGTACACGAAGTGCTGCTGCTAATTGAACAGGCCACCGTTGAGCCTCTGTCACGCTTTCACCAATCGTATATGAATCACCTAACGCCAGCAATTTTACATTTTTAGTAACACCACTATGCGACTGGCAATTGACGATATGGAAAGCTACAAGAAGAACAGCCAGGCATCTAAACATAAAAACTTATTTAGTGGACATACGCAAAACAACTGTGCTGTC
>JANNQJ010000010.1:0-4178 GCA_031400675.1 Cyclobacteriaceae bacterium | reverse complement strand
GCTTTATCCCTAAATTCAACAATTGTATGTGACTCGCATAAGACGATGTCAGATTGCCAGAAATATCCTGCACTCGAAAATCAATGGCTTGGGAGTGGAAGATGGCTACATGTCAACACAACTTATTGGAGCTTCTTTTCAGGAGTACAACTTCTACCAAAACTGGTTACACATTGTGGGAAAAGATTTTATATCACCCATTGCCGATGGGGGAAGATTATACTATGAATACGATTTGACCGATAGCGTGTACATTAATAATCACTATTGTTACCGCATCGATTTTTTTCCGAAGAGTCCGCAAGACCTGGCCTTTACGGGAGCGATGTGGATCACCAAAAATGAGTATGCTTTAAAGCAGATAGATGCCAGCATTGGTAAGCAGGCCAATCTAAATTTTGTCGAAAAAATAAAAATTCAGCAAGAGCTTGAGCCAACCGGAGAGGGTGCCTGGTTCCCGATGAAAACCCGTGTACTGCTCGATGTAAGCGAATTGAGCAATAATACAGCAGGCTTGTTGGCAAAATTTTATACATCCAATAAGAATATAATTACCAATCAGCCACACGATCCTTCCTTTTATGTGCGCGCTATTGTTACCGATGAGAAAGCATATCTGAATAAAGAAGAAAATTATTGGGATTCTCTTCGTCATGAGCCACTCTCAGAAACAGAAAAGAATGTGAACCGAATGATTGACACGTTGCGGAGTATTCCGGTGGTGAAGACCTATACTGATATTATCCTGATCGTGATTGACGGCTATTACGAGGTGGGCAAATTGGATGTCGGTCCCTATATTTCGATGCTGGCATTCAATAATATAGAAGGACTTCGTTTACAGGCTGGCTTTCTAACCAACTCAGGATTTAGTAAAAAATGGGTAGTAGGTTCGCAGCTTGGTTACGGTTTTAAAGATGATCAGGTAAAATACGCTGTCAACCTGCAACGAATTTTAGATAAAGAGCGATGGACAACCGCAAGCGTTGGCTACCGAAGTGATATAGCCAGGGTTGGCGTAGATGATGAAGCCCTTGCCGATAACTATGTTTTTCTGGCGTTGCAACGATTCGGAAATTATCGGAGAGGTTATTATTTCGATGAATCACGATTTAGTATACAACGAGAATTTGTTAAGGGATTTTCTCAACGCCTGGCATTTCGGTATAAGACATTTGACCCAACCTTCAGTTTCGGATATTTAAACCCGGAAGATGTTTCCGAGGTTCAGGATGAATTTCAGACAACCGAAGTTATCCTGGAGTCGCGCTTTGCACGGGACGAGACTTTTCTGCAGAATGAAACTGAACGACTAAGCCTGGGTACAACGAAATGGCCTGTGGTAGTCCTTCGGTACACCCACGGTTTTAAAGGATTCAATGGAAGCGATTTTGATTACAATAAAGTATACCTTTCATGTAATCAAAGTATACGTTACGGGGTACTGGGTAATGGAAATTTTGAGTTGGCTGGCGAATACATTTTTGGTGTGTTGCCCTATCCGTTGTTGAGCACGCACCTTGGAAATCAAACTCCTATTTATTCTCCGGTACTATACAACCTTATGAATTTTGGTGAATTTGTCAGTGATCGATTTGTATCATTCCAATACCGTCATAATTTTGAGGGATTAATACTCAATCGTATCCCCCTCATGCGAAAATTGAAATGGCGGTTGGTCAGCACTGCAAATGTACTCTACGGATCACTGGGTCAGGAGAATAAAAATATCCTTTCCAACGAATCTCCTGATGGTGAAGAGACTTTGTCAGTTGGTTTTTTAGATAAGGGCAAACCTTATGTGGAATTGGGCTACGGAGTTGAAAATATTTTTAAATTTTTTCGGGTGGATTTTATTCATCGGCTTACCTATCTCAATTATAACCCGGATGTGAAGGTTCGTAAATTCGGAATTCTGGTCGGCATTCAGGTTAGCTTGTAAAGCTGCTGCTTCGAATGGATAAAAATTGCATATTTGTGTCCTTATTTTTTAGCCTGTTATGAACATTAAGATCAGTTTGCCCGATGGAAGCGTGCGTGAATACCCGATGGGGGTTAAAGGCATTGAAATCGCTAAAAGCATCAGTGAAGGATTGGCACGTGTTTCTTTGGCCATTGAGGTGGATGGTGACTTACGCGACTTGTCACGACCAATTGAAAAAGATTCATCTGTTAAAATATTGACGTGGAATGATGCCGGTGGGAAATATGCCTTCTGGCACTCATCTGCTCACTTAATGGCTGAAGCGCTAGAGGAACTTTACCCCGGTGTAAAGTTTGGCATTGGCCCGCCTATTGAAAATGGTTTTTATTATGATGTGGATTTAGGTGATAAGGCTTTTGGTGAGGATGATCTGGTTGCGGTTGAGAATAAAATAAAAGAGTTAGCAAAGAAGGAAAGTACATTTTCGAGAAGCGTGGTAAGTAAGGCGGAAGCGTTGGAGTACTTCACCAAGAAAGATGATCCCTATAAACTTGAACTGATCAACGGATTAGAGGATGGCAGCATTACTTTCTATCGGCAAGGAAACTTTGTTGACCTGTGTAAAGGGCCACACATTCCGCATACCGGATTTATAAAAGCGATTAAACTTCTGAATGTAGCCGGTGCCTATTGGCGCGGTGATGAGAAGAATAAAATGCTCACCCGTATTTACGGTATCACCTTCCCAAAACAGAAGGAGCTTGAAGAGTATTTGATTCTTCAGGAAGAAGCAAAAAAGCGTGACCACCGTAAACTGGGTAAAGAGTTAGAGTTGTTTGCCTTCTCTGAGAAAGTCGGGATGGGCTTACCGTTGTGGTTACCGAAAGGAACCTTACTTCGTGAGCGTCTCGAGCAATTCATGCGTAGGGCGCAAGTAAAAGCTGGCTACGATCCGGTAATTACTCCGCACATTGGTAGCAAGGCACTTTATGTGACTTCGGGGCATTATGAGAAATATGGCAAGGATTCTTTCCAGCCAATCAAGACACCCGATGAAGGAGAGGAGTTCTTGTTGAAACCCATGAACTGCCCTCATCACTGTGAGATTTATAAGACGAAGCCTCGCTCGTACCGGGATCTCCCGGTTCGTCTGGCTGAGTTTGGTACAGTCTATAGATACGAACAAAGCGGAGAGCTTCATGGCTTAACCCGCGTGCGTGGGTTCACGCAGGATGATGCGCATATCTTCTGCCGACCCGATCAGGTAAAAGAAGAATTTGTGAAAGTGATTGACCTGGTGCTTCACGTTTTCAAGTCGCTTGGATTCGAGAATTATACTGCCCAGGTTTCGCTACGTGACCCGAATAATAAAGCGAAGTATATTGGTGAGGATAGCCTATGGGACAAGGCAGAGCAGGAAATACAAGAGGCCGCTAATGAACGTGGCTTAAAAACAGTATCCGTAAAGGGTGAAGCTGCCTTCTATGGCCCTAAGCTCGACTTTATGGTGCGTGACGCCATCGGAAGAAGCTGGCAGTTAGGAACGATTCAGGTTGATTATCAACTGCCCCAGCGCTTTGAATTAGAGTATGTAGGCTCTGACAATCAGAAGCACCGTCCCGTGATGATCCACCGGGCACCTTTTGGCTCTCTGGAACGCTTTGTGGCCGTATTGATAGAGCATTGTGCCGGTAATTTCCCGTTGTGGCTTTCCCCCGACCAGATTTCAGTGCTTCCGATTTCTGAGCGTTTTAATGTTTATGGACAACTTGTAATTGACAAACTTAAGGAGTTGGATATCAGGGGATTCTTAGACAATCGTGATGAAAAAATTGGACGAAAGATCCGAGATGCGGAGGTTAAGAAAGTTCCGTATATGTTGATTGTCGGTGAGCGTGAAGAAGCTGAAGGAAAAGTATCGGTTCGCAGGCACGGAAAAGGAGATATCGGAAGCCTGCTGCTTCAGGAGTTTGTTGATCAGTTTAGAGTAGAAGCCGCTGCACCATCTTAATGGTTATGAGTTCAGTTAATTCGTTTTGGAGCAACAGTATCAACTGATAACTTTTAACTGATAACTTTGAATATTGAAGAAAATAGCGATATTTGCACCTCTTTTTGTAGAATTTAAACGATAGATAGTATTAGTACAACTTACAACAGGCCCTTTCGTAGGGGACCACAGCGGCCTGAAGAGCCTTATAAAGTTAACGAACGCATAACCGCCCAGCGGGTGAGGTTAGTTGGAGAGAATGTA
>JANNQJ010000009.1:0-7112 GCA_031400675.1 Cyclobacteriaceae bacterium | reverse complement strand
GTATCTATATTATTTTGTTGCCGCTTCCATACGGGTATTGGTTTATTGTGAGTCCGCTCACAATTACGATTTTGTTATCATTTTTTTCGGGTGTCCCCATGCTGGAAGAAAAGTATAAGGATAACCCTGTTTATTCATCGTACAAACGATCTACTCCTGCGCTAATCCCCAAATTTTGGTGATCATTTTATCGCTAAAATAAACTCGCATGATCACCTAAAATGTTACATTTTGCAGTATAGTTTAATGGTTCGCTATGAAATGGTTTTGTAAACTCTATCTAAAATTGATTGGATGGAAAATTGGTAGCAGATTAGATCCATCTTTAAAGAAATGCGTTTTGGTGGCTGCACCACACACGAGTAATTATGATTATCCTATTGCCTTGGCAACGTTGTATGCCTGTGGTGTGAAGGCTCGTTTTCTGGGTAAAGACAGTCTCTTTAAGTTTCCGCTAGGAATATTGATGAGGGCTACCGGTGGTATACCAGTAGATCGTTCGAAGCATACCAATATGGTGGAGTCCATGATCAAAATGTTTCAGCAGCATGAAGAACTGATTCTGATGATTCCGGCAGAGGGCACCCGCAGCTATGTGAAGGAATGGAAGTCTGGGTTTTACCATACAGCCGTAGGAGCGAAGGTACCTATCATTTTGGGCTATCTGGATTATGGAAAGAAGGTAGCTGGTTTTGGCGACTTATTCTATCCAACAGGAGATTATCAAAAGGACCTTGTAGAAATTCAGAATTTTTACCGCCAGTTTACCGCACGACACCCCGAGAAATCCAGTCTGAATTAAAATATACTGATCGCATTCTCATGCAACTTTTCTGATCTTTGTAGGATGGCTAAGTTTATAGTCCGTTGTGCGATTATCAATGTTAAGATCTTTCCGAACATAACCCTTCGTGTACTCCTTCACCCTTGCTTCAAATTCTAGTGTTGAACCTTCTTTAAGCAATACCTTCTCAAATCCTTTTGTAAAGCTAAACCATACGTGGTCTGCGACTATGCAGTCACTCTCCAGATCAACTACATTTTTCAATAGGATTGTTTCTTCTGTGTAACCTTTATAATTCACCTTCTTTCCAAGCCGAACAACGGTAGCCTTAAACTTTTTTCGTTTCCCATTTTCTACGGCAAGAGCTTTTCTCATCGTTTAAAGATAATGGCATTTAAACTTTTCGTATAACATTGACCGAAAGTTTTCCTAACTTCACCTGCAATCACTAACCATAAACTTAAACGGCCATGACATCTTCTGCTAAATCCATTTACTATTTTGGTTTTTACCTGGCAATTCTAGCCGTTACGCTTTTGGCATTTCCAAATACATTGCTGGGTATGTTTCAAATTGAGCCCACCAACGAGGTGTGGATTCGTGTGGTTGGTGTGGTGGTTCTGGATATCGGGATACTGTACGTTTTTATGGCGGCTGCCAACAATGTACTTTTCATGACGCTGACAGTTTACTTACGAGCTTCCGTGTTACTTTGGTTTACACTTTTCGCGGTACTCGGTATGGCGCCAATGCAATTGATTTTGTTTGGATTAGCGGATGCGGCTGGCGCAGCGTGGACATACCTCGCATTGCGAAAGGAATAGTATTGCCGCGAAGCAAGGGCGGGTAACATTCTTTATCCGGAAATTTTGTAATTTTCCGTTTCAATTTCTTGTGACTTGCGCTTACTATTCCTCATAACATTCATTCTAGTTGCGTTCACAATTTCCGGACAGTCACCTCAGATTGATAGCCTCGAAAGACTTCTTAAGAAGGAAGATGACTCTAAAAGAAGAGTCGAATTACTTAATGCATTGTCTTTTGAATTTTTTAATTACAATGTTGAGAAAGCCAACGCCACCACCCAGCAAGCTTTAGCGTTAGCACGAAAAAATGGTGATAAATCTGGAGAAAGCTGGGCATTGGCTTATCGTGGGTTGTATTTCTTTCTTAACGGAATGTTGCCCGATGCCCGATCCTATTTTGAACAGTCGTTTTCTGAGGGTAAAAAAAATAAGGACACAAATCTACAAACCTATTCTCTTACCCAACTAGGGAATGTGTATCGCGATAAGGGGGAATTTGATTCGGCTCGACTTTTTTACAGGCGTGCTGAAAGCGCAAGTATTAAAGGAAAGGATGACTACTATCGCTCAGTCGTTAAAATTAATTTGGGTAGGTTTTATTTGGTTATGAATAAGCCCGACTCAGCACTTGTTTCAATAAAAGAAGCACTTGTCATTCGAGAGGCCGCAAAAGATTCTATCCTCATGGCAGATGCATGGATGTTATTGGGAAATGCGTATCGCGCAGCGGACGATTTTAAAGAAGCCGAGCGCTACTACCAAAAAACGTTTACGCTAACAAAGCGGGACCAAATTATTCTTGCAGACTATCTTGAAAATATGGGTGAGATCTATTTTAGGAAAGGGGATTTTCAGTTGGCGCTTAGTAATTGGAGTAAAGTTCTGTCGTATTATAGAAAGTACCAGTATAAATATGGCTTGGCAAACCTTTTACTTAGGATGGGAACTATATTTCAGGAACTGGGCTACTACGATCTTGCTTCCGAGTATCTCAACAACGGGTTGAAAATTTCAGAAAAAGCTAACTATCAATACCTTGTTGGTGGGATTTACCATGAGTTGGCTTGGACATATTTTAGAACAAGAGAATTCGATCGCGCATTGGAAAATAATCGTAAGTCTGCGAAAATATTTAGTAAGCTTGGAGCAGGACTTGAACTTGCCGGCACGTGGGACATTCGTGGACTCATTGAAAGGAACCTAAGAAACTATGACTCTTCACTTTACTACCATAAAAAAAGCTTGGAAGGAAGATTAAAGGTTGGTAACAAGGTGGATATCTCTGCAAGCCTATTTAATATAGGTGAATTCTATCTTGAGACTCAAAAATTTGAAGATGCCTTACCGTATTTCTCAAAAAGCTTAAAAATTGATAAAACACTCGGTGACAATTATGGTATAAGCCTGAACTATAACCGAATTGGGCAAATTTATACCAAGCTTCTGGTTTTTGATTCTGCTAAAATATATTTAGATAACTCAGCGCTCTTAGCAATACCCATTTCATCCAACGAGATTTTTCGTGATAATTTCAGAAGCCTTGCCGAGTATTATGAAGCACTCGGAAAACCTGAAGAAGCAATTCAATACTATAAGAAGTACAACATGGCTGTTGATAGCATTTTTAGCAAAAATACAGCACAGAGTTTGGCCTCGTACCGCACGTTGTACGATGTGGAACGAACCGAACAAGAACTTGAGCTATTGAATAAAGATAATCAACTTTCTAAAGCTACGGTGCAGCGACAGCGTGTGATACTGTTTAGTGTAATAGCAGGTTCCTTTATGTTTTTAGCGTTGGCAGCATTTTATTATCGCTTTAGCAGAAAGCAAAAGAGATTAAATCTGGCCCTTGCTGAAAAGAATGAAGAAGTACAGGCGCAATCTGAAGAGCTTATGGAGGGTAATGAAATACTGGCCAAATTGAATTTGGAAATCGCAAAACAAAAAGAAGAAATTGAAACTCAGGCGGAAGAATTGAAAGCAAGTAATCAGTCGATCGTAACCATAAATGAAAAGTTAGAGGATAGAATTGAAACCCGTACAGCAGAACTTAAACAAGCGTTCAAAGAATTGGATACATTCTTCTACCGATCATCTCACGATTTCAGACGACCACTTACTACCTTTATGGGGCTGGCCGAGGTAGCACGGATTCTTGTTAAAGATACAGCAGCGTTAGAATTATTCGAAAAGGTAAATGAAAACGCTAAGAACTTAGAAAAGATGTTACGCAAACTGCAATCAATTAGTGATATTGGCGCGCATGAGCTGATTTACAAAGAAGTTTTTCTTAAAGAAATTCTTGAAATCGAACTTGACCATTGGAAGGATGAAATAGAGCGAAAGAAAATAGACACCACGATATCGGTGAGCCTTCAACGGACGTTCTACTGTTATCCCGCATTGATAAAAATTATTTTCGAAAATCTTATTGAAAATGCCATTGCATTCTGCACCACTGTTTCACCTGTAATAAATCTAAGAGCGTATGAGGAAGCTAGTGAAGTGGTACTGGAAGTACAAGATAACGGACTGGGTATTGAGCCAGAATATATTGAGCGTGTATTTGATATGTACTTACGAGCGAGTGAACATTCACGTGGTAATGGTCTTGGACTATATGTTGTTAAAAAGACAGTTCAAAAAATTAATGGTCGGATTGAATTAAAGAGTGTTTTAAACGAAGGTACAACCGTTCGGGTATTTCTTCCATATCGCCTAGATTAGTTTCCATTCATTTAATTTATCTTGTGACAGACGATATCTTTAATTTTAAGAAAATGTAAATTATGAAGAAATTAAGGACAGTAATGGAAATGCGCTTGACGATGGTAGTTCAGTAAGCATCACCATAGATTTAAATGTAAAGGGCTCCTCCCTCAACTTACCGTACGCGATCCATGCAGTTATATATCCTTAAAATTCATAAAACAACTACTGAACTTTTCATTTGTTCGTTAAGTTAACCTGTCAATACTTATTTATTTGATATGAATGATACGATCCGATGGAGGCGAGACCAAAGCCTCGGAGAAGAAATTGCCAACAGCATCAGTCATGGAGTAGGATTTCTGGGTGCAGCTGCGATTACACCAATCCTTATTTTGGCCGCCATTCCAACAGGTGCATCGGGTATCGTAGGGGCAAGTATTTTTGGTGTTACAATGATGTTGCTATATCTCTCGTCAACCTTATACCATGCATTTCCACACAATAAAACAAAACGCGTCTTTCAAATTTTTGATCATGGAGCTATTTTTTTGTTGATAGCAGGTACGTATACGCCCTTTACACTAACGGTGCTTCCGGGTGCATGGGGGTGGGCCTTGTTCGGAATAGTTTGGACGCTGGCTATTTTGGGAGTCATATTAAAATCGGTGAGTGGAGCAGGAACAAGCAAGCTTTCAATTGCACTTTATTTAGGTATGGGTTGGCTTGCAGTATTGGCTGCACAACTGTTATGGAATAGTTTATCAGGATGGGGAATATTTTGGTTAGTGGCAGGTGGGGTAATGTATTCCGCAGGTGTGTTGTTTTTTGCGTATGATCATCGCATTCGTTATGGTCATTTCGTGTGGCATCTGTTTGTACTGGCAGGTACAGCATGTCATGTGGTGGCAGTTCTTGGTTATGTCTATTAGTTGTAAATCAAATTTTTCAATCTCAGGAAAAAGAATAATTTTAATTCATGAAAATTGGTTACAAGATAAGCGTAATACTATTTGTCTTCATTGTTTCCTGTAATGATGAAGTCAACCATAAAATCCCTAAGGCACCTGAAGAGATAGACCTGACCAATTCATTCTTTTACGAAATAAACCTGGACGATCGAAGCGATGATACCTTTAAGGTGCGCATGTTCGTGGATAATTTAGCAGGCGATAATGCTATCTTTCAATTCCCTGTAACCACTCCAGGCACGTACGACATACATGACATCGGAAGATTTGTTACCACTTTTAAAGTATTTGACGAGAATCATAACGAATTATCCGTAACGCATCCATCTACCAACCAATGGGTATTGTCAGATCCTGAAAACACCAACATCATTGAGTTTGAGGTGAAGGAAACATTTGATACCCCTGTTGACGAGAATAGTATTTACAGAATGGCTGGCACATCAATCGAGAAGGATCACACGCTGCTCAATAGCTTTGATGTACTTGGCTACCCAACAGGGTTGAAAGAACGCGATTTTTATCTCAGTATTGACTTCCCTTCCTCTTGGTCTGTTGGAACTTCTTTGGCAAAACTTGCGAACGGGTTTTATTACGCAACCAACTTTGATAAACTTGTGGATAATCCATTGTTGCTTGGCAAAATTACCACAGCAACGACCACAGTAGGCAATACTGAAATCAGCGTTTATACGTACGCTAAAACCAATCTAATCCAATCATCACAAATCCTGACAGATGTGCAGCAGATACTTGATGATGCAAGCGCATTTCTGAATGTCTTACCAGTAGACCGCTATAGTTTTCTATTTCACTTTGCAGAATTTGCACCAGGATCAGGAGCGTTAGAGCATTCCTACAGCTCAGTATATACATTAGGCGAGCAGCCGTATACAGTGAGCTATGGAGATTTTTTGCGCGACATTACCGCGCATGAATTCTTTCATATTGTAACACCCCTCAACATTCACAGTGAAATCATTGAAGACTTCAATTTTGCTGAACCAACTCCCTCACAGCATTTGTGGTTATACGAAGGCGTAACGGAATGGGCTTCTCATATCATGCAGTATCGCAACCAGCATCGTGATTTAACTACGTTGCTGGAAATATTCAGCGCAAAGAAAGATGAAGCCGATGATTATAACCAATCTATTAGTTTAAGTGAAATGAGCATAACATGTTATGGAGAAGGTGGCTCACAGTTTGGTAATGTGTATAATAAAGGAGCTTTGGTAGCGGCTCTCCTTGATATTCGTTTACTTGAGCTATCGGGAGGTACCAAAGGCCTGCGTGAGATCATTCTTGACCTCATCGATACGCACGGTCCCGAAAATGCATTCTCGGAAGAAAATTTCTTTGATGATCTTGCACAGCTAACAGGTTACCCGACTGAAATAACGGACTTCATCAACAAATACATCGAAGGCACCGATGTGCTTCCCATGAATGAGTATTTCAACAAGATTGGCATTTCATATATGGATTACATATTCACGATTAATCCAACCCCAACAACTGAACAGTTGGAGTTACAAAATAAGTGGAGCGTGAATTTTTAAAAGTATGGTGCCAGAAGAGTTAAATGGGATTGCACAAAAATGGTTTGCAGCCTTTAACGAACATAACCTTGAAAGCCTCCTGTCGTTGTACGATGATGACGCGCAACACTACAGTCCGAAGTTAAAAGTGCGGCATCCAGAGACACTTGGACTTATTAAAGGTAAGGATGCATTACGAGCTTGGTGGAAAGACGCATTTGACAGGCTGCCCTCATTGCAATATGAAGTTATTAGGCTAACTCCTTATGAAAACAGAGTATTCATGGAATACATACGC
>JANNQJ010000008.1:0-1539 GCA_031400675.1 Cyclobacteriaceae bacterium | reverse complement strand
TCCAATGATTTTTTTGAACGGGATTATCTTTATATCAATAACGGGCAAGGTACATTCACTGAATCATTGACGGATTATTTCCAATCTATCAGCATGGGGTCGATGGGAGCAGATTTTGCGGATTTAGATAATGATGGTAGTCCGGAGCTGTTTGTAACAGAAATGCTTCCTGATTCTTTGAGCCGAAAAAAGACAAAAACAGTCTATGAACGTTGGGATAAATATCAAATGAATGTTGAAAATGGTTACTACCATCAGTTTTCACGAAATGTCTTGCAGAAGAAGATTGGTGAAAAGAACTATGCCGAAGTAGGAAGGTTGGCAGGAGTTGCAGCTTCAGAATGGAGTTGGGGTGCTTTGCTTTTTGACATGGATAATGACGGGAGAAGAGATATATTCATTGCGAATGGGATTTATAAAGACTTATTAGATAGAGATTATTTGACATATACTGGTGCCGAGGACAATGTGAGAAAAATGATTAAAGAAGAGAACGCGATCGTAAAGTTGATTGACTTAATGCCCTCTTCAAAATTTCCAAATTATGTGTATAAGAATGAAGGAAATCTTAGTTTTAAAAACGTGGCTGAGCAATGGGGTTTAGCAGAGCCTATGTTTTCAAGTGGGAGCGCCTATGGAGACCTAGACAATGACGGGGATTTGGATTTAGTAGTTAATAACCTCAACTCACCGTCTGTGATCTATCGCAACAATTCAGATTCATCAAAATTCAAAAGCATTAGTGTTTCTTTGATGTCCAACGGCAAAAATACTCATGCTATCGGGTCAGAGATCACTGCTTTCTGTGGGGCCAAAACATATGTTGCAGATAATTTTGTTACACGTGGGTATCAGAGTTCAGTTCAGTCCAGAGTTCAAATTGGGTTGGGCAAAGTTGTTCCTGTGATAGATTCACTTTTGATTAGCTGGCCAGAAGGCGAAAATACAATGATGTACAACGTTCCTATAAATAAGGAACTAAAAATAAGTAAAGAGCAATCTAAAGTTTATGAGGGTACGGTAAAAGTAAGGAGAAAAGGAAGTCATAACATTCAACTTGAGCTTGTTACTAATTCTATATTCAAGCATAAAGGAAGTGGATTGTTAGATTTCGACAGAGACAGGCTGTTGCCAATGATGTATAGCAACGAAACGCCATCCCTCCTTAAAGTAGACATCAATGAGGATGGAAAGGAGGAGATCTATGTTGGTGGCGGAAAAGACCAACAAGGCAAAGTAATCAAAGTTAATCACGGAAAGTTCGAATCATTTTCTCCTTCAGGGCTGAGTAACTTTAGCCTATCGGAAGAAACGAAAGGTGCTTTTTTTGATGTTGATAAGGATGGTGATTTAGATTTCTACTTGGCTTCTGGTGGCCGGTTTTTTCCAAAAACTTCGAGTGCATTATTGGATAAAATTTTTCTTAACAATGGGAAGGGCGAGTTTGCAGAATCACTCTACCCGCTGCCGTTCACGGAGTTTATATCGACCAGCGTGGCTGAGGCAATCGATTTTGACAACGATGGTGCGGTCGCCGCC
>JANNQJ010000007.1:0-7405 GCA_031400675.1 Cyclobacteriaceae bacterium | reverse complement strand
GCAGCGACACCTGCAGTTGCGGGGCTTGCCATGCTGGTTCCGTCAAGTTCCTGATAGGTGTTCTCAGGTGTGGTGGAGTATATTTTAACCCCGGGGGCAAATATGTCCACTGTCTTTTTTCCATAGTTTGAGAACTCAGCTACCAGCGTACTGTCAGCTCCCCAGGATGAAGCGCCTACTTCTATCCAGTTGGTAGCTTCTTTTCCGTCTTTATAGAATCGGGAAGGAAAAGAAGGCTTCGTATCGTTGTCATCGTCATCGTTTCCCGCTCCGTGTACTAACAGTACTCCTTTTGATTCTGCATACTTTACAGCTTTGTCTACATACTCTTTTTCTGGCGAATAATCTTTTCCAAAACTCATGTTAATCACACGTGCTCCGTTATCTACCGCGTAGAAGATGGCATTGGCAATATCCTTATCGCGTTCATCTCCACTCGGTACAACACGCAGTGCCATGATCTTAGCATGGTCAGCAATACCTTTCATGCCAATTTCATTTTTGCGATTGGCTGCAATAATACCGGCTACATGCGTACCATGCACGGGCACTGTGCCTTTAACATTTTTATTGCCATATCCCCTTTCATCCAGATTTGAATAAGTATCCCCCACAATCGTGCGCGAATTAAAATCCGGATTGTATCCATAGTCAATTGCTGTTTTATAATTTTCACATACCTCTTCGTTGTGCTCAATGATAGACTTTAATTCATCCGCAATCTTCTCTACATCGGTATTCTTTCCTTCGTTTTCATAAATCACCGTCACGATATATTTTGCAAACCTGATTTTGGGGTTGCTACTTTTTAGGGTATCCACCAGATCAGGTGATAGTTTATTGACCTGGTAGGTTGATTTTATCAAGGCAATGGCTTCCGATAGATTTTGATAGAACGATTTATACTGCGTAACCTGTTCTGTACAGGATTTATAGTTTTCTTCATTTTCAGCTTTGTACTTCGTGAAGCGGTCTTGGATGAGCAACCAGTACTCGTATTCCGTTTTGTTCTTTTTAGAAACCTTTTTTACATCTGTATTTTCATATTTCGGCTTGAGCCTGACGTATTCACGGGTGAGTTCGTAGGTATCCTGCTTCACGTTTCCGGTTTTCCCTCCAATAAAATTCCAACCGTGGATGTCATCAGCATAACCGTTTTTGTCATCGTCAATACCATTGTCCGCAATCTCTTTTTCATTCACCCACATCACATCCTTTAGATCCTCATGATTGAAGTCAACCCCTGTATCGATTACAGCCACAATTACCGCTTTGGAGGGCCTTCCTTTCAATAATGTGTAGGCTTTTTCCACACTCATTCCCTGAAGTTTATCGGTTTCAGGGTCTCGTAAGAACCAGTCTTTTAAAGACGCAGTACTGTCTTGGGTAAAGAGTTCACCCTGAAACCCAAAAACACTTCCCGAAAAGGATAAACTCATCAGACCTGTAATAAAAAGACCCTTTAATGTTTTATGCATAACCTTCTGTATCAATGTTGAACCTGCAATATAGAGTGCGCAGGCAGTATTCCCTTCCAAATTCTGACCAGTGGTGTATTCGTTAATTGGCAAAACTGGGCAAAATCTTACAGCCGTGACAGGCAAACATGAATTGCCAATCAGGAATGAAAAGTTGAGTGCACCTTTGTATTGTCAATTTAAACGAGGGAGATATGTTTATTACAGCCATTACAACCATTATTCTGTTTCACACTGTAGTTTTCGTGAGTGCAAACAAATTGAACAAGGCAGAGACTGCCCAGCAGTAGCTGAAGAAAACACCCAAGAATTCCTATCCTGATAGCGGTTCGTTATAAGTTCCGTCTGCAATAATTGTGTGCCTGAAGCCCACCACCTCGTTATTTTGTTAAAATCCTGAAGCTTATTACATTTGTCGCCTTGTTAAAATGGGTTTCACTTTATATGTGTGGAATTCAAAATGCAGATTGCCCAGGTGGCGAACCTGCCGGCAGGATTGATTGAGAGATGACTTTGCCCAGGTGGCGAAATTGGTAGACGCACTACTTTGAGGTGGTAGCGCCCGTAAGGGTGTGCTGGTTCGAATCCAGTTCTGGGCACCAGATCAGTTAAAGGTTGATAGTTATCAGTTAAACATCTGATAACTATTAACGGATAACTGAAAAGCCGAAGTGGTGGAATTGGTAGACTCGCACGTTTCAGGGGCGTGTGTCGCAAGACATGCGGGTTCGAGTCCCGCCTTCGGTACGCTATATACTATTCTTATCGGATAAATTTTGCTATTGCTAACCCACAAAGTGCAAGTAAAATTCCTAACACGTTATTCAGGAGAATATTCAAAACAGCGACACGAACATGGTTGTCTCTAAACAAATTCAAGGTTTCGATCGAGTACGCTGAAAATGTTGTAAACCCTCCCAATACCCCCACAAAAAGAAAAGCTCGTATTTGATTAGCCTGCTGATTTTCAAAAGCACCCCATAATAAGCCTATTATAAAAGAGCCTATAAGATTGACGACAAGTGTGCCAATCGGAAACCCGTTGCTCACGTATTTTTGAACAAACCCAGACATAAGAAATCGGGCCAGCGTACCAATCGCTCCGCCAGCTATTACAAGTACTATTTTCATGAGCCGAGAATGGGATTTGAACCCACGACCTGCTGTTTACGAAACAGCTGCTCTACCCCTGAGCTACCTCGGCCTGCCAATGCGATCTCTGTAAAAATAGCTATACTTACAGTACTGAAAAATCATGCTTTCCAAGAAATGTAAATATGCCATTCACGCCCTCGTGCATATGGGGCGTCAACCCGAAGCGAAGTTTTTGATTAAGGAAATTTCGGCAGCCTGTAGTATTCCGAAAAAATTCTTAGAAACCATTTTATTGGATTTAAACCGCGCGGGCATTTTAGGCAGTAAGCAAGGTAAGGGTGGGGGTTATTTTTTAAGAAAAAAAATTCAAGAAATTAATCTGGCTGAAGTAGTTCGGTTGTTTGATGGTGCCATTGCCCTTGTTCCGTGTGCTACTTACAAGTATTACGAACGTTGTGCTGAATGTGAGGATGAAGTAACCTGCAGTATTCGTCATGCCTTTTTGAAGATTCGGAATGAAACGGTGGAATTGATGAAGCAGGATACGATTGAAGATCTGGTAAAAACTGAGCGCAAGTTGAAATTGAAAAAGAAAGGTAAAAAGTAGATTCCAATAAGGCTCGGGGCGACAGGATTCGAACCACCGACCTCTTCCTTGGGATTAAAATAAATGAATTTTAGTACAGCTCATAAAAATCAGTATGCTTTAAAAGAGCGTGTCCAAAACGATTTGTACTTCCTAATTACTCAGTAAGGATTCGGTGAAGTAGACTATATAAATAACAAGCCCAAGAAATATTAAGATCAGTGGCATCAGGGCGCAGAGTAAACTTCTTAAAAACAGGAAGATCTTATTTTTGTAAAAGGGTGAAAAATATTGATAATAAAACCACGCCCCATATCCTACCAGTATCCCAGTTAGAGTTGAATCAATTATTTTCAACATGGAAGCATCTTTTATAAATATTGCAATGGATAAAAAGATAATGTTGAGGAAGAGGAAAGCACTGGACTTATAGGCATTAAGAACAAAGTTTTCAGCATAATTCTGTTTGGCCTTTCGAAAAAACAATAAACTAAAAAAAGCATAGATTGGAATGGCGCCAATAAAAAATTGCTTGGGATATTTTTTTACAACTCCTTCAAGAGTGTTTAGTATTTCTTTTTCTTCCGTACTGTCGACTAAAGCTGAATAGTGAAAGGGAGTAATCCCCTCAATCAATAAAAACAAAATAATGAGTATCGCCAACAAGGAGATGTAGTTTAAATGATCTTTCCGTTTGCCTTCAACATATTCCCGTATAGAATGCCCCGGCCGGGTAAATAATTCCTTTAAAGAAAAGAAGAAGTCTTTATCGAAATGAAATAGTGTACGAAGAAAATCATGTGAAAAAATATGGGTCACACTAAAGCGTTGGGTACTGGCGGATTGACCACAATGACCACAAAAATTATCTTGCAATGTTGCATGGCAATTCAGACAGAAACGATCTGGAGAGTCGTCTCCCATTGCTATTGGTTTTTCTTTTTGGGATTTGAAACTTTATCAATATTTTCTTTCAACTTCTTAGGAGCCTTGAGCCTGCAGCCAATAAAAATTTGATAGTTGGCTCGGGTGTCCGAATTAATGACAGCAGTACCCTCTTGTTCAAAGGTAGAGGATGTTATATTCATAATTCCTCCAGCGAAAAATTTCCGGCCATTATATCCAAGTGCACCCCGTCCATCCCATCGCACTACAGAAGCTTTACTTTTTGTTACAACATCATCGCTAGGAAAACGTGTGGTAAGTTTAGTGAAGATATAACCCACCCCAGGCGTTACCCCTAAAGCGAAATAGAAATTCTCTTTAATTATAAAATTATAGTGATAGCCTGCTCCTAGGATGAATTCAAAATTATTACTCTTTTGTGTGGAGGTTGCGTCTGTATCACGATTGTCTACAATGTAATACCGATACCCAATGATAGGAATGAAACTACCAGCGTTTTTAAGCTGCCGTTCTGTTTGGGTGGTAAGTGATTTCACCGAAAACTTTGGGTTAAAACTGTACCCGGTAATGCCCTCGAAATTTTTAACCACGAGTTCGGGAAACTGTAAATAGGGATCGCCATTAACCCAGGTAGGCTCATAATCTTTTGTATTGTTAAGATAGTATCCTTGAACTCTCGTATAGGATAGGAAATGAAACCAATGTCGAAAGTTGAGACCCCCGGAAAGACCAACTGTTGAAGTTTTGCCTTCTATTTCATTGTCACCATTTCCTGGCAAGAAATCCGGAGCAAATTTAAAGCTAAAGGATAGGATGCGGTAATTGAATTGAACGCGACCGATAGTAGTGGTATTGGGATATAGATCAACATCATTTGTTTCGGTATCCACCATGAATGTTTCGATATCATTGCTCATCGATAGCTTGGAGCTGACATAACGATCCATTTTTTCTATCCAGCCATCTTCTATAAAAATTAAAGAATCTTTGAGTTGAGCTTTGCTCGTAAAAGGCCCTAGAACAATCACGAGAATAATAAATTGAAGCACCCATTGTCTAATTTGGAAGAGACTGGTCAATGGATTGATTATATACATGAGTAATACTAAAATTAGAAGACGGAAAGCAATCTAAATTTAATAATTCCTCCTCATAAAATAATGCTCAACTATTATATTTTCAATCTAAGGGTGTAACAATTTTGTTCAAGGTTCATTAACCATTTTGCTAGGAATAACTAAATAGGTTAAACTAATTTGATTACAACTACATACCAATTCTAGGGCTAACGCTGTTAGTAATTAATATCCACAACCTTCTTAGTGTTGAGTTTCTGCATTTTTTTTGGAACGATGCGTAATATTTCTTCCTTAAGTGTTTTAATCAGTTTTGTTTTGATGTGATCGCGGTGCGTGACTATACTGACCTCGCGCGCAGGACTGGGCTCCTTTAACTTTTTTACAAACTTGAGTAGCGCGGGTGTAAATTCCATTATCGCCAACTCTGGTAAAATGGTTATGCCATCACTTTTATCTACCATACGTTTCAATGTTTCAATATTTCCTGTTTCATATTTGAAATGGATATCAGAGTATTTGCGCAATTCACAAAGGTTCAATACCTGCGATCGGAAGCAGTGCCCTTCTTCCAACAGCCAAAGTTGATTCGGATCAAGTTCACTGGCTAACACATGCTTCTTATTAAACAGCGCATTCTTTTTAGACACGTAAACAAAGAGTTCTTCGTAGAATAATACATCTTCCTTTATAGCACTATCTTTTAACGGGGTAACAACAATTCCACAGTCGAGGCGGTTGTTTTTAAGTTCGTGAATAATCTCTTCCGTAATGGTTTCTTTGATCACCAGGTTAAGTTGAGGATACTTTTCCCTGATTTGCTGGAAGAGCGGTGGAAGCAGATATGGTGCCAGTGTTGGGATAACCCCAATTCTTAGTTCTCCCGTCATGATGTCTTTTTGATCGGTAATAATTTCCTTCAGCGTGTAAGCTTCCCGTAAGATTACCCTCGCCTGCGAGATAATACTTGCACCAATTTCGGTTGGGATCACAGGCTGTTTGGTACGGTCAAATATTTTTACGCCAAGCTCATCTTCCAGTTTTTGTATCTGCATGCTCAGCGTAGGCTGGGTAACAAAGCATTTTTCAGAGGCAAGAACGAAATGACGGTAGGCGTCCAAGGCTACAATGTATTCCAGTTGAGTAAGGGTCATAGATAATAGCTATATTATTATAAAAATAATCAATTTGATTTATTATTACCCCTACTGTAATCTTGCGGTTAGAATTATGCAAAAACTGACTTGCGTCATAAGTAATGAGCGAATTCATATGTATCATCACAAACAATTTATTAATCTAGAAAAAATGGAAAAAACCCCACATTCAAACGCATCATACAATGTTAACGGTGAAGGCAAATGCCCGTTTACGGGTGGAGCCCTAAAGCAAAGCGCTGGCAATGGTACCAGCAACCGCGACTGGTGGCCTAATCAATTG
The DNA here is from genome assembly GCA_031400675.1 of Cyclobacteriaceae bacterium. Lineage (GTDB taxonomy): Bacteria > Bacteroidota > Bacteroidia > Cytophagales > Cyclobacteriaceae > UBA2336. Next base: position 824 of record JANNQJ010000007.1, on the reverse strand, counting down.
AAGTTGAATATCCTTCGCCAACACTCCTCACTATCAAACCCGATGGGCGAGTCATTCAACTACGCTGAGGAATTCAAGTCTCTTGATCTGAAGGCCTTGAAAAAGGACATCTTTGATTTGATGACTACTTCGCAAAGCTGGTGGCCGGCCGACTACGGTCATTATGGCCCTTTCTTTATTCGAATGGCGTGGCACAGTGCTGGCACGTACCGCATCGGTGACGGTCGGGGTGGAGCAGGTAATGGCACACAACGTTTTGCGCCACTCAACAGTTGGCCCGACAACGGAAACCTCGACAAGGCACGCTTGCTGCTTTGGCCGATCAAACAAAAATATGGTAAGAAAATTTCGTGGGCAGATTTGATGATTCTTGCGGGTAACTGCGCACTTGAGTCTGCGGGCTTCAAAACTTTTGGTTTTGCTGGCGGCCGCGAAGATGTTTGGGAACCTGAACAAGATATTTACTGGGGTTCTGAGGGCAAATGGTTAGAAGACAAACGTTATGCTGGTGATCGCGAATTAGAAAATCCGCTGGCGGCAGTTCAAATGGGTCTTATCTATGTAAATCCGGAGGGGCCTAATGGAAATCCTGATCCCATCGCTGCAGCGCGAGACATTCGCGAGACCTTTGGTCGCATGGCGATGAACGATGAAGAAACTGTTGCCCTGATTGCGGGTGGTCACACGCTTGGCAAAGCACATGGCGCTGGCGACCCAAGCAAATATGTTGGTCGTGAGCCCGCAGCTGCGAGTATTGAAGAGCAAAGCATGGGCTGGAAAAATACACTTGGTAGCGGTAATGGTGCGAGTACCATCACAAGTGG
>JANNQJ010000006.1:0-3996 GCA_031400675.1 Cyclobacteriaceae bacterium | reverse complement strand
CATGCTGATCGGTCAACAAAAGGGACGCAATACGAAGCAAAGACAGATTCGAAATTTTGGAATGGCCAATCCTGAAGGCTACCGTAAGGCACTGCGCCTGATGAGGATTGCAGAAAAATATAGCAAGCCCATTATAACCTTGATTGATACTCCCGGTGCATTCCCCGGTTTAGAAGCCGAGGAGCGAGGACAGGGTGAAGCTATTGCACGTAACTTGAAAGAAATGTTCACGCTTAAAGTTCCAGTGATTTGTATCATCATTGGTGAAGGGGCATCGGGTGGTGCATTAGGAATCGCCATTGGCGATCGAGTATTTATGTTGGAGAATACCTGGTACTCTGTAATTTCTCCAGAATCATGTTCATCCATACTTTGGAGGAGTTGGGATTATAAAGAACAAGCTGCTGAAGTACTGAAATTAACTGGAAAAGATATGCTTCAACTCAAGCTGATTGATGGCATTATTAAGGAGCCACTGGGGGGTGCGCACAATGATCTGAAATGGATGGCCAACGAGGTGAAAAAGAAAATTATGTCTACGTACGATGAATTAAAGAAATTTCCAGTTGATGACTTAATTCAAAAACGAATTGACAAGTTTTGCGCAATGGGAGTAGTAAAGGAATAGCCTACCGGCAGGTTCAAAGCTTAACGTTCAAAATTTTAAGGCTCCTTGCGAGCTTTTTTCTTTTCTACAAATAATCCAACTTTAAACGTTGAACATTGAATCTTGAACCTGAAATATGAAGTTGCATGTAATCAATACCGGATTTTTTAAGCTTGATGGTGGCGCCATGTTTGGTGTTGTGCCCAAAGCAATATGGCAAAAGAGCAACCCACCAGACGAGGCCAACCTCTGTACCTGGGCCATGCGATGCCTGTTAATTGAAGATGGCAATAAATTGATCTTGATTGATAATGGAATAGGAGATAAACAAGATGCTAAGTTCTTTAGTCACTATTACTTGCACGGAGATGATTCCCTGATCAAATCGATACATAAAGCTGGCTTTTCCGAGAATGATGTTACCGACATGTTTTTGACTCACCTTCATTTCGATCATTGTGGTGGCGGAGTAATGAATAGGAATGAAAAACTTATGCTCACATTTCCAAATGCCCAATACTGGTCGAATGCAGATCATTGGAAATGGGCTACCCAACCAAATGCGAGGGAAAAAGCAAGCTTCCTGAGTGAGAATATTCTGCCCATGCAGGAGAGTGGTCAGTTAAAGTTTATAGACATAAACAAAGAATCTCCTTTTGATCAGTTCAAGATATTTTTTGCATCGGGCCACACAGACAAAATGATGATTCCGATGATTCCTTATAAAGGAAAAACCATTTGCTTTATGGCAGATTTATTACCGTCCGTTGGCCATATACCGTTACCGTATGTGATGGGTTATGACACAAGACCGTTGTTAACCCTGGAAGAGAAGGAGTTATTTCTGAATGAAGCTGCTGATCAGGAGTATATATTATTTTTCGAGCACGACTCCGTAAATGAATGTTGCACGGTTAAACAAACCGAAAAAGGAGTAAGGCTTGACAAAGCGTTTACATTGACAGAAGTTTAAAATAGTTTTATGAAAATAGGATTGGCATTATCGGGTGGCGGAGCAAAAGGATTTGCGCATTTAGGAATACTGAAGGCGTTGGAGGAATACGGAATAAAACCTGATTTGCTTTCAGGAACAAGTGCGGGAGCAATCACAGGTGCCTTTTATGGATATGGCTACAGTCCTCAGGAAATACTTACCATAGTATCGAATGCAGGATTTCTTAAATCCGTTCGACCTGCCTGGTCGTGGACAGGCTTATTAAGTCTGGATGGCTTTAGGGAAATAATGCTGAAATACTTACCCAAAAACTCTTTCGAATCATTAGGAATACCCTTAACAGTGGCGGCTACCGAAATACGGCTTGGGAAAGTAGTCTATTTCTCAGAAGGCGAGTTAATAAATCCTGTAATAGCCTCATCCAGTATTCCTGCTTTGTTCAATCCTGTCGTGGTGAATGACCATGTTTTTATTGACGGAGGGATTATGGATAACTTACCCGTTCGGCCACTCATTGGAAAATGTGATTTTATCATTGGCAGCCATACGAATCCTGTCAGTCAAAAGTTTGATATCAAAAACGTGCGCGAAATTACGGAGCGAAGCCTGTTGATTGCCATTAATGTAAATTCCGGGATGAGTAAATCTTATTGTAATGTAGTGATTGAACCGCCTGAATTGGGCAAGTACAGTACGCTTGACCTGGCAAAAGCAAAGGAGATTTTTGAAATCGGGTATACCCACACGCGGGAAAATTTTAAGAAACTTGACTTCCAGTTAAACCAGCAAGCGAGTGTCAGCAACAACACCCTTTAAGCAAGCAATACTTCAGGGGATACCGGATGAGTTACCTCCTCTAAAATCGAATGATCTCTCCGTTAGCCATGCACCCAAACGGAAAGACATTTTGAGCATTGAAGAAAAGAAATTAGCCATCCGAAATGCCTTGCGTTATTTTCACCCAAAGCATCATGAGGTATTGGCACATGAATTCTATAATGAGTTGCTGAAGTATGGGCGTATTTACATGTATCGCTTTCGTCCTGACTACTCCATGCATGCACGACCGCTCGATGCGTATCCTTATAAATCATTGCAGGCTGGTTCCATCATGCTGATGATTCAGAATAATTTAGATCCGGCAGTGGCGCAACATCCAAATGAATTAATTACGTATGGCGGTAATGGTGCTGTATTTCAAAATTGGGCTCAATATCTTCTTACGATGAAGTATTTGGCCACCATGTCGGATGAACAAACCCTTCACATGTATTCAGGCCACCCAATGGGATTGTTTCCTTCCTCGAAAGAAGCACCCCGGGTAGTTGTCACGAATGGAATGATGATTCCAAATTATTCGAAACAAGATGACTGGGAAAAGTATAATGCGCTTGGTGTAACGCAGTATGGACAGATGACTGCGGGGTCCTACATGTACATTGGTCCACAAGGGATTGTGCATGGAACGACCATTACCGTTTTAAATGCCGGAAGAAAAATTTCAAAAACGGGTGAAGGTTTAGCAGGAAAACTTTTTGTTACCTCGGGTTTAGGGGGCATGAGCGGAGCGCAACCCAAAGCCGGAAATATTGCGGGCTGTATTACCGTAATAGCGGATGTAAATTCACAGGCAACCAAAAAGCGTCATGCGCAAGGTTGGGTGGATGAAGTAGTAGAAGATCTTACTAAGCTGGTTGAACGAGTTCGAAAGGCAAAAGCCAATAAAGAAATTGTATCCATTGCATACCAGGGAAATATTGTGGACGTATGGGAAAAATTTGATGCAGAAAATATCTACGTTGACCTTGGTTCTGATCAAACCTCTCTGCATAATCCATGGGCTGGAGGATACTATCCTGCAGGAATCGATTTTGAGACATCAAATCAAATGATGGCGAACGATCCTGAAAAGTTCAAACAGAAAGTTCAGGAATCATTAAGGAGACATGCCACTGCTGTAAACAAACATACCGCGAAGGGAACCTATTTCTTCGATTATGGAAATGCTTTTCTGTTGGAAGCCTCGCGGGCAGGCGCTGAGGTAATGGCCGAGGATGGAATAAATTTCAAATACCCTTCGTATGTACAAGATATCATGGGTCCTATGTGTTTCGATTATGGGTTTGGTCCCTTTCGTTGGGTGTGTACTTCCGGAAACCCTAAGGATTTAATATATACGGATAAACTCGCTCAAAATGTTTTGGAAGAGATTTTGAAATCAGCTCCAAAAGAAATTCACGGACAACTTCACGATAACATTAACTGGATAAAACAGGCTGATCAAAATAAATTAGTCGTTGGTTCCCAAGCGCGTATTTTATATGCCGATGCCGAAGGAAGAATTAAAATAGCGGAAGCCTTTAATCAAGCGGTGCGTGAAAAGAAAATTGGACCAGTAGTATTGGGTCGTGATCACCACGATGTTTCAGGAACG
>JANNQJ010000005.1:0-9110 GCA_031400675.1 Cyclobacteriaceae bacterium | reverse complement strand
CAAACTTTTTCTTATTTCCCAATCAATTGCATACGTGCTAAATGGAAAATAAAGAATTGACTGCATATTACGCTAACACTTCTTTTTCCATGACCACTCTACCATTATAGTAAAGTTTACCTTCTAACCAGAAAGCACGGTGTGGAAGGTGATGTTCGCCCGTAGTAGGACACACAGCCATTGTCTTTGCATGGGCTTTGTAATGTGTTCTTCTACGGGTGAACATCATCTCCCACACCGTGCTTTCTGGTTGGAAGGCAAACTTTACTACAATGGTAGAGTGGTGATGGAAAAAGAAGTGTTAGCGTAACATGCGCTCGGTTCTTGATTTTCCTTTTGGCGTTTTCGCGATTGATTGGAAAATAGAAGAACGTCTGCATCATGCAGATAATCAGTAGATTAAAATGCTCGGTTCGCATAATCGGGCTTTTTGCTTTTTATAGGTTGTCGTTATGGCAGCCATTCTTGGAGTTAAAAACTATGTATGAATAAAATTCGTGCAGCAATTACAGGAGTGGGCGGTTACGTTCCGGATTATATTCTGACCAACCACGAGTTGGAATCGATGGTTGACACCAACGATGAGTGGATCACTTCCCGTACCGGAATAAAAGAAAGAAGAATTTTAAAAGGAGAAGGTCTTGGTACCTCCTATATGGCAACTGCAGCCGTAAAGGAATTGCTTGCCAAAACCAAAACAGATCCTAAAGAGATTGACCTCATCATCTGTGCTACCATTACCCCTGATCTCCCCTTCCCTGCTACTGCCAATCTTGTAGCCGATCAGATTGGAGCCATTAACTCCTTCAGTTACGATATCTCTGCAGCGTGTTCAGGGTTTTTGTATGCCCTTACAACAGGCGCCAAGTTTGTAGAGTCAGGGACACACAAAAAAGTAATTGTAATTGGTGGCGATAAAATGTCATCCATCATTAATTATAAAGACCGCACCACGTGCATCATTTTTGGTGACGGATGTGGTGCAGTGCTTCTTGAGCCTACTACCGAAAATGTGGGCATTATGGATTCAATTTTAAAGAGTGATGGTTCCGGAGTTCAGTACCTGAATATGCAAGCGGGTGGCAGTCGTATTCCAGCTACGCATGCTTCTATTGATGCTAACTTGCATTACGTACACCAGGAAGGTGCGGCAGTATTTAAATTTGCCGTAACAAACATGGCCGAGGTTTCTGCTCAAATCATGGAGCGAAATAACCTGAAAGGCGAAGACGTGACATGGCTTGCACCACATCAGGCAAATAAGCGCATCGTTGATGCGACCGCTAATCGGATGAACATTACAGAAGATAAAGTAATGATGAACATCGAGAAGTATGGTAACACTACTGCGGGAACCATTCCATTATTACTTTGGGACTATGAGAAGAAACTCAAAAAAGGTGATACAATAATCATTGCTGCCTTTGGCGGTGGCTTTACTTGGGGCTCTATTTATGTAAAATGGGCCTATTAATTCAAAATTTAAAGTTCAAAGTTTACTGTTTGTACATACTTTAGGCTTTGAATCCTTGAATTTTGAAAATTGAATTTTGAACTTTAAACCAATTTATGGCATCTATTTCTGATTTAAGTAAGGGTAACTATATGCGTTACAATGGCGAAGTAATGCAAGTAGAAGAATTACAGCATCGTACACCCGGTAACCTTCGTGCATTCTACCAGATAAAAATGCGCAACTTGAGGAACGGACGGATTGTGGAAAATCGTTTTCGCCCTGGCGATGCCGCTGAAATTTTACGCGTTGAAACAAAAGAGTATAACTACCTGTATCTCGATGGAGACAGTTTAGTGTGCATGGACAACGAGACCTTTGAACAAATCTATCTTGATAAGAATTTATTGGGGAATTCTTTACAGTATATAAAAGAAGGAGTTACATTATTGATTGCTTTTGAGGATGGCAAAGATGCGATTACGGCAGAGGCCCCCGCTCAAGTTATATTAGAAGTTCAGTATACCGAGCCAGGTGTACAGGGCGATACCGCTACTCGTACTCTGAAAGCTGCTACCATGGAAAATGGAGCTGAAATAAAAGTACCGTTGTTTGTTAACACAGGCGACAAAATTAAAATTGACACCAGCACAGGCGCTTATATTGAACGCGCTAAATAATTTCAACATGGCAAAGAAAACCACGAAGCCTTCTCGGGCGACATCCGAAACCAAACTAAATTCATCCGAAATGAAAACAACAGAAATCCGAGACCTCATTGATTTCATCTCCAAGTCTGGATTGAATGAAGTAAATATCGAAACAAGTGAACTTAAACTGAGCGTGAAGCGCGAACCCGATCAAAAGGTGTTTAAATCTACACCGGTAGCATCGCCAATGATAGTTGCACCCGCCACCCAGGCTGCGGCTCCTAAAGCAACTCCAACAGCAGAACCTGCTTCCGGTAAAAAAACATCAGAAATCAAATCTCCGATGATCGGAACATTCTATCGGACAGCTAATCCCGATTCTCCTCCATTTGTATCCGTTGGCGATAAAGTAACGAAAGGACAAACCGTTTGTATTATTGAAGCGATGAAACTCTTCAACGAAATTGAATCGGAAGTTTCCGGAACTATTGTAAAGGTAATGGTAGAGAATGCTACACCTGTAGAATACGATCAGGTACTTTTTGTAGTAGAACCTGATTAGTTTCAGTTAATCGTTAATAGTTATCAGTAGCGTACTGACTACTTATAACTCACACACTAATAACTTATAACGAATAACAGATAACGAACTATGTTTAAAAAGATACTAATAGCGAATCGTGGAGAAATAGCCCTTCGCGTAATTCGTACCTGTAAGGAAATGGGAATCAAAACTGTTGCTGTGTATTCTACAGCAGACCGTGAAAGCCTGCATGTTCGTTTTGCCGATGAAGCCGTTTGTATTGGCGATGCCCCCAGCAAAGATTCTTATTTAAATATTCCCCGTATTATTTCAGCAGCTGAAATAACAGGAGCTGATGCGATTCACCCTGGTTACGGTTTCTTATCCGAACGCGCTGAGTTCTCTGCCATCTGTCATGAATACGGCATCAAGTTCATTGGCCCCTCACCTGCCATGATCAATGCCATGGGTGATAAGGCAACTGCAAAAGATACCATGAAGAAGGCGGGCGTACCGGTTATTCCGGGATCGGATGGACTTCTTTCCTCCATTGAAGAAGGTATCAAACTTGCCAAAGAAATTAAATACCCGGTGATCGTTAAAGCAACAGCGGGTGGTGGTGGAAAAGGTATGCGCATCATCAACAGTGAAGATGAATTTAAAAAAGCGTGGGATGATGCAAAGCGCGAAGCTGCTGCATCGTTTGGAAATGATGGGCTATACCTCGAGAAATTTGTTGAGGAACCTCGCCACATTGAGATTCAGTTAGTAGGTGATCAATATGGAAAAGCCTGTCACCTTTCAGAACGTGATTGTTCCATTCAACGGAGGCACCAAAAACTAGTAGAAGAAACTCCTTCGCCTGCTGTTACGCAGGAACTTCGTGAAAAAATGGGCGCAGCTGCCATTAAAGGTGCGATGGCCATCAATTATGAAGGTGTTGGTACAATAGAATTTTTAGTAGACAAACATGGAGATTTTTACTTCATGGAAATGAATACCCGTATTCAAGTGGAACACCCCATCACAGAAGAAGTTACGGATTATGATTTGATCAAAGAACAAATTAAAGTCGCAGCCGGTGTTCCTATTTCCGGTAAAAACTACTTCCCGAATTTATTTGCCATGGAGTGCCGTATTAATGCCGAAGATCCTGCCAATGGATTTCGACCATCTCCTGGAAAAATTACGCACCTGCACATGCCCGGTGGGCATGGTATACGCATTGACAGCCATGTATATGCAGGCTATACAATTCCACCTAACTACGACTCGATGATTGCTAAACTTATTGTGAGTGGGCAATCACGTGAAGAAGTTATGACACGAATGAAGCGTGCCTTACAGGAGTTTGTAATTGAAGGCATTAAGACTACCATCCCCTTCCATATTAAATTGATGGACAACGCTGTTTTTCGCTCTGGAAAGTTTACCACCAGTTTTTTAGAAACTTCGTTTGATTTTTCGGATTTGAAGTGATCTGAGCGCAATAAGAAAATGCAGGCAATCCAGTTAGGGTTGCCTTTCTTATTTGTCTGCCTTTTTAATTCTCCATTTACCTTTCTCCTTAGCAATTTCAATTGCCCTTTGACCGGGAGCTGTCATGAGTCCTAACTTGATCAATCGCTTTGCTCGCCCGATATTGATTTCACTCCAATTACTGTTTGACTTGCGTGGAGAAAATTTCTGATAAGCACTTTCAAGATCACGCTTATTTTTAATCGAATCAATCCAACCAAAGCATAGGGCTTCTTCGACAGCTTCATCATAGTAAACGCTTTTTGTTTTACTCTTCTTATGATAGATGATCAAATACACTGCTGGTTTCTTAGCACAATTCTTTTCTAACCACTTTCGCCAATGCAATCTCGTTTTGGCGTACAAAGCTTCAATACCCTTATTTGTTTCCATTAAAACATTCAAATGACGGTTTGTCCAAAGATATAGATAATGATTAATTTAGAAGTTTACAGAATTAAACGATGAAGAAATTTTTGAAATGGATTATTGTACTTGCCATTTTAGGAGGAATTGGTTGGGTTGCATTCAAATGGCATAACGCACAACAACAAACACTGCCGGAAGCTACTTTCAGTTTAATTCCAGACGATGCCGTTTACTTTATTGCTACTGCCGATCCATTTACGAGCTGGAAAGAAATTTCTTCATCAGCTGCCTGGAGTCATCTGCAACACAATGCGTACTTCGCTGAACTTACTTCTTCTGTCAATAGCCTTGATTCATTAGTTCGTGAAAATAATTTATTGTTCCAGCTTGTGGCATCGCGGGCTGTCGTAGTGTCGGCTCACATGACCAGTGCCAAGGATTACGGTTTTTTGTTTCTTGTAGACTTACAAGACGTTTCCGGTATAAAATTTCTAAATGAATATCTCACCACCTTTTCACTAGAGGGCTACACCGTGAGTAAAGAAAAACACGGGGAGGATGACTTGATTATTCTTACTGACATCGAAAAGAACAGCAACCTGTACTTGAGCCTGCCCGGTGCTCACTTGATAGCTTCCTTCAACAAAAAGATTATTACATCAGCACTAGATGCACGCAAAACCAGCACGGGGTTGCCTCCTGAAAAATTCATTGAACTGGGTGAAGACCTGCAGCCAGGAATCGCACAGTTGTACCTGAACTATGATCGGCTTCCTCAATTTTTGGCCGGCTACACAAACAGAGCTAATGAATACGTCAACCGTTTTTCACAAGCACTTCACACTACCAGCTTGAGCTTAACATTTGAAGATGAGCTCGTAAAAGCAAGCGGCTACACTTCCGTGAACGACTCGGTAGATTCTTATTTGAAAACATTGGCCATCTCAGGCATGGGCCCTTCAGAATTTTTGGAAGTGACTCCACAGCGTACCGCGTTTTGTCTGGGCCTTGGATTTACAACTTTCCGCGATTTCTTCCAGAACTTTGAAAAGAATATTCAGGAAGATGTAACAGAATACAAATCTTACCGTGATAATCTTCAGCAGGTTGAAAACTATCTGAAAATAAGTGTACAGAAAAATATTATCGACTGGATTGGCGATGAAGTGGCGTTGGTTGAACTGCAATCATCCGGCAAAGGGCTTAACAATGAAACCGCTGTTATCCTGAAAGCTGATAACATCGAGACAGCCAAAGATAATCTGGCCTATATCCAGAAAATGATTCGAAAAAAAACACCTGTCAAGTTCAAGGAAGTTGAATACCGGGGTTATTCCATCAACTACCTGGGCATGAAAAGCTTTTTCAAGCTAATCCTCGGGAAATTCTTCGCGCAATATGATAAGCCCTATTACACAATCATTAATAACTTCGTGATTTTCAGCGACCATCCACAAACACTGGAGAGTATAATCGATGATTACCTCAATAAAAGCACCCTTATCCGATCAGAAAAATTCAGGACTTTTAAAAAATCATTTGATGATGAAAGTTCGGTGTTCATATATCTGAACACGCCTATTCTTTTTAACACCATGAAAAAATTGACGGATGCTACTACACAGGCATCCATGGACCGCAACAAAGAGTTTATTGTATGCTTCCGCCAAATCGGGTTTCAATTGGTGCCCGAACCGGGCAGGTTCAAGACCTTCTTTGCAGAACAGTTTGTCGCGCCTGAACCTGTGCTGGAAACCATGACAGAAACGGAAGTCGAAGAAGAATCTGAAGCGGATTCTGATTCTATTGAATTGGAGGCAACGATTCCTTCAGAAGATGCCGATCCCATGGAACTACCCTACATCTATGTGCAAAACCTCAACGCCAAATCACACTCCGAATATTATCCCGACAGCACCGTTCACGTAAAAGTAGAACTGAAAAATGGGTTCAAAGACGGTTCTTACACCGAGTATCATGAAAATGGCGAAGTGAAAATGACCGGTGAATTCAAACGAGATAAACGTGATGGCATGTGGCGCCTGTACGATGAAACTGGAAAACTTCTGCTGAAACGCAGGTACGAGGAGGGAGAAATTTCGAAGGAGCGAGTGAAAGACTAACCTCTTGTTTCACTTCATTCCAAGGAAACTTCATTTGATTTTTCAGATTTGAAGTAGCAAAAATTACATGCTTAAGAAATAGATTTCTCAACCTCCAAGGATCATAATGTATACGTAATCATGGAAATCACTTGGCAAAGTGATGTTGGAGTGATCTGTAATGAAATACCCTATTTCGTTTTTATTCATTTTTTGTAATAATATTACCTGCACCCGAATTATAAATCCTAGTGTATTAAGTTTATTAATTCAAACTTAACCTTCACAGGTGATCAGAAATTTTTTCAAGCTTTCCTTTCGTGTTTTTTACCGTAGGAAGTTCTTTTTCCTGATCAATATACTTGGTCTTTCGTTCGGCTTCGCCTCCTGTATTGTATTGTTTTTCTACACAGCTCAAGAAGAAAATTATGACCTGTTCCACGAACACCACAAACGAATTTTCAGGATCAAGACTATCCGTGAAACTAACACTGGCGAAAAACGCGAAATGGCCTACACCTGTTACGGATGTGGACCCGATATAACTGAAGCCTTTCCAGAAGTAGAAAAATATGTGCGAATGAGCATGGCCTCTCCACTCATTCGTTACGGAGACCAGTGGTTTAAATCAGAAAAAGGTATCTACGCCAGCGATGATTTCTTCAAAATATTTTCATTCCGACTTTTGAAAGGCTCTGATTCTCTCGTACTGAGTAAGCCTTATACGATGGCCATCTCCGAAACCTTTGCACAGAAAGTTTTTGGTAAGGAGGAGCCACTTGGAAAGACTGTGAATTATAAGGGACGTTTTACTTACGAAATCACGGGGGTTTTTGCTGATATGCCTCAAAATAGTCACATGAATTTTGACGTGATACTTTCTTTTGAGAGCTACAAGGCAAATATGCGGAAAGATATTTTAGAGGAGCCCTGGCGCTGGGATATTATGCATACCTATCTTCTTCTTGCGACCGGTACTTCAATCCAGCAGTTAGAACAAAAGTTTCCAGCACTCATTAACGAGAAGACAGGAGTATACCTTAAAAAGACAGATCAAAAACTGAAGCTTGAACTTCAGCCCCTTACATCCATCCACCTTACCTCTCATTACGATGGCGAGTTCAAGGAAAATGGTGACAGCGACTTAGTGCTTTACTTGAAAAGTATAGCGTTAGGGATTTTGATGCTGGCATGGATCAATTACATCAGCCTGGCCACTGCCAAATCGATAGAACGCGCTCGCGAAGTAGGCGTACGTAAAGTGATGGGCAGCTACCGATGGCAACTGATAGCTCAATTTATCGGTGAGTCATTGCTGCTAAATATACTGGCCTTGTTTGTAGCCCTCGGTATTATCACACTCATAAAACCGTATGCACCCGAATACACTAAAGGGATTGATCAACTTCATATTTTGACACTTTCGCAGTGGGCCACCTTTGCAGGTATCCTTTTGGGTGGAAGCTTTCTGAGTGCGCTTTATCCGGCTCTTGTGCTTTCCGGCTTTCAGCCGACTCGTGTTCTTAAAGGATCATTTAGTGCGACTAAAAGCGGAAAATATTTAAGGCAAGTCCTTGTTACCACACAGTTTATTGTCTCCCTCATATTGGTGATATGGATTTATGTGATTGGTCAACAGATAAAAACACTTCGCAGTCAACCGTTAGGCTTTGCACAATTAGCCCGACTGGTTATTCGCGAATCAGAAGTTTATGATTCACTCTATGATAGAAACTCAGCAACTTTTAAAAGCGAATTGGCACGTATTAACGGTGTTGAAAAAGTATCGTACACACTTCTATCGCCAGGCGAACAAGGGTTGTGGTACTCCAGCAATGTTCGCTGGTTGAGTTCGCCTACTACCGATGTAATCAATCTCGATTTTTTGAGGGTAGATAAGAATTTTGATGCTGTGCTTGAATTAAAATCACTGGCCGGGTCAGGGTTTAAAGAAACCAGTGAACCCAAGAAAGAGATTATGATCAATGCCAGTGCGGTTAAGGCGCTGGGCTTCAAGAATGCTGAAGATGCCATTCAGCAAAGAATTACATTTTTTAATGATACTGCGAGAATTGTGCGCGTGCTGGAAGACTTTCGCTTTTATTCTCCACGAGAAAATATTAAACCATTAGCATTTCTTTTTGATCCGAAAGCCGGGGTTCAGTATGTTGCTTCCGTTGAGCCTTCTAAAATTTCCAGCGTTGTTCGTGATGCACAGAAACTATTCAGCGATATTTTCCCGGGGCAGGTATTCAATTATTATTTTCTGGATGATCATTATAATAAACAATATGCAGCAGATCTACAGTTCGAAAAAGCTTTATCATTTTTCTCCGGAATGTCCGTTTGGATAACCTGCCTTGGTCTCATTGGCATGGCAGCGTTTACAGCCCAGGCACGCAAAAAAGAAATCGGCAAGCTCCGAATAATGCACGTTGTCGAAGAACGGTGGATCTGTCACCACCAAATCCATGCTTTCAGAAGTGAGGCCCGTC
>JANNQJ010000004.1:0-8400 GCA_031400675.1 Cyclobacteriaceae bacterium | reverse complement strand
AAGGTGGGGATTCCCGACAGCATCCTGCACAAGCCCGGTCCGCTGACGCCGGCCGAATGGGAAATCATGAAGACCCACGCCAAACTCGGGTCGGATGCGATCGAGCAGGCCGAGAGCGACACCGAAAAACCCTTGGCCTTCCTCATTCTCGGCAAGGAAATAGCCCATTGGCATCACGAGAAGTGGGACGGCAGCGGTTATCCGGACGGCCTGGCTGGGGAACTCATACCTGTTTCTGCGCGCCTGATGGCAGTCGCCGATGTTTTCGATGCCCTGATCTCGGTGCGCGTGTACAAGCACGCGCTTTCTTTCGCCAAGTCCCGCGAGATCATCGCCGAAGGGCGCGGAACGCATTTCGACCCTGACGTCTGCGAGGCCTTTCTCTCCTGTTTCGACGAGTTCGTCGCCATCGCCGAGCGCTATCGCGAGTCGGGGTGAGGCGCCCTCTGGTCATCGACGGCTTTCCTTTTTGGGCCTATTCAGATATACCAGCGTTTTATTCCGCCTGATCCGGATGCTATGACCATCGCTGATCCCGCCACGCCCGGATCGTCCGCCGCCGCACCTGGTGCGCCGGCGAATGTGTTCCGGATCGTTCTGGCCAAAAAAATCTGGATGGGCAAAAAATAAATGAGTAGACGAGATGGCCATCGGACTATCAACATACACAGGCACATCGGCTATCTTGTCTTCCACCATCAGCTTACGCAGATAGTATAGAATACCTTGCGTGCGACCTACCGCAAAAGCAGGGATCAGTAATACACCACCACGTGAAAAGGTATCGTTCGCAATGCGAACAAAATCATCGCTTGGGTCGTCAAAGGTATTGTCCGTATTTCCATAGGTTGATTCAATAAACAAGACATCGGCTTGCTCGATGGTAGTGGGTGGAAACAACATTTCCTGTTGGTAGCGGCCGATGTCGCCTGAAAAAACAATTTTCTTTTGTTCGCGATCTCCATGTATAAAAACTTCGGTGATGGCCGAGCCTAATAAATGCCCGGCATCCCGATACACAATTTTTATGCGATCATGGATTTTAATCTCCTCGTTGTACTTAAATGATTTTAGTAGTGGAAATACTTGTTTGGCATTCTCCTCGGTGTACAAGGGTTCCGGATTTTTATGTTTAGAATATCCTTTTCGCCTAGCATATTTGACCTCTTCCTCCTGCAGCTTGGCAGAATCCAGCAATAAAATTTCAATGAGGTCGGCTGTAGGGTGGGTGCAATAAATTGGTCCGGTAAAACCTTCCTTCACCAGTTTGGGCAAATATCCGGTATGATCGATGTGGGCGTGACTAAGCACAACGCAATCAATTTTAGCAGGATCAATCGGAAAATCGTCCCAGTTACGCAGTCGGAGTTCTTTCAATCCCTGAAATAGGCCACAATCAAAAAGAAATATAAAATCATCAACTTCCATTAAATACCTCGACCCAGTTACACTCTCGGCTGCCCCCAAAAACTTTACTCTTACATTCATGCCTTTTCCGACTTTGTATTCTATTCGAATATATTACATTCATGATCAAATACCTTATGATCACTATTTATTAGTCGGATTCAAGTTTAGATTGGAATGAAGCGGTATCGATTTTTTGTTTCTCTGTGGTTAGTCAGCAGTGTACTGTATGCACAGCCTCTAGTGAAAGAGGGCAAAGTCGAGATTCGAAAACAAGATATTGCCAACCATACGATTCTTTCCTTAGATGGCGATTGGGAATTTTACTGGGAGCAATTATTAACCCCACCCTCTTTTACAGAAAAAGCCATTACTCCGATTTTCCAATACGTTCCCAAAAAATGGCAATCGTATTCTATTGAAAACATTAATGTGCGTGGTTACGCCACCTACCGGCTGATCATTCTTAACCGCGATACACTTCAAAATCTGATGCTAAAAATTCCCGGCATTGCCACGGCCAGCAAAGTATGGGTAAATGGAAAATTAGTGGCTGAGGCTGGTCACATTTCCACAACCAAAGAAGAGTCTCATGCAGACCGCTCACATCATTTTGTTAAACTTCCAGGAGAACCCCAAATTGAGTTAGTCGTGCAGGCTTCCAATTACGAGTACGCCTTTCCCGGAATTGCACATGCCGTGATGCTGGGAGAGGAGATGGCCTTATTGGATAAAGACCGAATCTTTTCTGATTTTGAAATGATCGAAGTTGGCTTTCTGATCCTGATGATTTTCTATCACATGGCTTTGTACTTTCAATTAAACCGAAATCCTTCTTACCTGCTTTTAAGTGCCTTATGCCTAATCATTTTGGTTCGGGCACTCTCTACATACCATAGTTCACTTTTAATATTCAGGTTGTTTGAGGGTGTCAATTTTTCATTTATTAAAACGATTGAATTTGCGAGCATATACGCAGGCATCTTTTTACTTCCCATGTTTATCAATAGCCTTTTTCCACTTGAAACTCCAAGGTTTGGACTCCGGGTATTTCAGGTGCTGGGTGGGCTTATGGTTCTTTTGGTTCTTGTAGCGCCACTTCATATTTCTGGTCAATCCCTGGATGCTTTTCATGTATTGATGACACTTAGTTTTCTTTTTGTGTTGTGGGTGTTGTTCAGGGCAATCACAAAAAAACGACTCGGTGCCTCCATTATTTTTGCAGGAATTATTGGCTGCTTTTTTTTCGTGGGGTTTGAAATGATGACTGTTTCCGGAATAATTCCGGAGCGATCGAATCCCATACCCAATAGCGTGGGTATTGGCATTGTATTCTTCTTGTTTTTTCAAGCTATTGCGCTTTCCATCAGGTTTGCACAAGCGTTTAAAGATGTAGAAGAATTATCGCACTCGTTAGAAAAAAGAGTGGAGAAACGCACAGAAGAACTCTCGCGAGCAAATTTGGTGAAGGATAAAATGTTCTCGATCATCTCACACGACTTGAGGAGTCCGCTTCATTCGTTAAAGGGGCTTTTGGAATTAACTGGCAGCGGAATTTCACCCGAAGAATTACAAAACCTCCTGCCATTGGTCAAGCAAAACCTGAACAACTCTTTGCAGCTGATGGATAACCTCTTATCGTGGGCTTCTACTCAAATGAAAGGGCTTAATGCAGTTCCGGAAAAATTCAATCTTTTCCCATTAGTAGAAGAGAATATGAATCTTTACAGAAGCATTGCAAAAAACAAAAACATCAAACTTATCAATCACATTGATTTCAAAACGGAAGTAACGGCTGACCCCAACATGGCGAAACTCATCATCCGCAACCTGATTTCCAATGCCATTAAATATACACCGGATGGGGGAGCCGTTGAAATAGCCATGGACGTGAACTCAAAAGAAACCATTGTAAGTGTATTGGACAGCGGAGTGGGTATGGATCAGGATTTTATGCAACACCTTTTTGAAATTGATTCGAATCGAACGAAGCCTGGTACCCGAAATGAAAAAGGAACCGGCATTGGTTTGTTGCTGTGTAAGGAGTTTGTTGAGAAGAATGGTGGTAAGCTGTGGGCGGAAAGCGAAATAGGAAAAGGAAGTACATTCAAATTTACCCTTCCGAATTAAGGCCTCTCCTTCGCGGCCTTGTGCCGCGATCTGCTTTTTTAGAAATGATACTTGGAGATGCCGGGAACAGGTTCAGCATGTATTATCGCCTCACCTCAAATTTTGTAAACCCCCTCAAGCTTCCTTCTTCGATATCGACCTGAGCGACCTGAGCGTGTATGGGCCCATGGTGGCACCAATCCAAAAACTGTTTCAGTTTTTCATGTTCTCCCTCCACTTCAATGTAAACTGATCGGTCATTTTCATTCCGAACAAATCCTTTGATTTCTAATTTTTCGGCAATCTCTTTTGTGGAGGCGCGGAAGAAAACACCCTGGACCTTGCCAGAGATTTTAATGGAAAGGTGTTTCACATCACTAAAAAATATATTCTGTACTCAAAAACAACGACTCGCGGTTCTTGATGATGGTACTGATAATTTGCTTATTATCATCTGTTGCCTTAGTGGCCACTAAGGTGCGAATTGAAAATACGCGCAGTGCATCGGCTACAGAAAGTGTTCCTTCGGCAGAATCCTTACGGCCGTTAAACGGAAATGAGTCAGGGCCTCGTTGGCTTTGGGTGTTCAGGTTAATTCTTCCTACCTGGTTAGAGAACACATCAATCAACTTGGCAATGGTCTTTGAATCGTTACCGAAAATACTAACCTGCTGACCAAAGTTTGAATTAATCACATAGTGCATGGGTTCGTCAACGTTTTCGTAAGGTACAATTGGTATCACTGGCCCGAATTGTTCTTCGGAATACACTCTCATCTTCGAGTTTACTGGGTATAATACAACAGGGTAAAAAAATGTATGAAGAATTTCCCCTCCACCTTCGTTCATGATTTTCGCTCCGTGTTGTTGTGCGTCTTCCACCAGACCCTTCAGGTAATCTGTTTTACCGGGCTCAGGTACAGGTGTTAAGTTTACTCCGGCATCCCACGGCATACCGCATTTCAGTTTCTTAATTTCTTCGTTGAACTTCTTAATAAAAGAATCTGCCATACTTGTATGTACGAATAAAATCTTCAAGGCTGTGCAGCGCTGTCCGTTAAACGACAATGAGCCCATGATGCATTCACTCACGGCCGTATTCAAATCAGCATCGGGTAAAACAATGGCCGGGTTTTTTGCGTCTAGTCCAAGAATAGCTTTTAACCGGTGCGGTTTCGGGTGAAGTTTTTTTAATTCATTGGCTCCTTTGTTCGTACCGATAAATGCAAAGACATCTATCTTTCCTGTTTCCATCAATGCACCCACTGTTTCTCTTCCACGACCATATATAATGTTAATTACACCGGCTGGAAAACTATCACGAAAAGCTTCTAACAAAGGCCTGATCAGCAACACACCATACTTGGCTGGTTTAAAAATTACCGTGTTACCCATGATGAGTGCGGGAATGAGTGTGGTGAAGGTTTCGTTTAACGGATAATTGAACGGCCCCATACACAAGGCAACTCCCAATGGTACGCGTCTGATCTGTGCCATGAATCCCTGTTCTTCAATCAGCTTGGCTGAATGACGGTCAAGTTCTTTGAGGGCTTTGATGGTATCCACGATGTAATCACAGGTGCGGTCAAACTCCTTTTCAGAATCCTTTAATGATTTCCCGATTTCCCACATGAGCAACTTCACAACTTCGTTTCTCTTCTCTCGCATGGCACTCAGAAATTTTTCCACGTGCTCAATGCGATTTGAAACAGACATCATCGGCCAAACACCTTTACCTAGATCGTGCGCCTTCACAGCAGACTCCAGTGCTTTTAAGGCCTCCTCTGCGTTGAGCAAAGGTGTGCTTCCAATTGCTTTTTGCTTCATCGTATTTCCATCTTTTAAAAATACGGGACTCATCACAGGATTGAGTTCTCCTTGCCACAGTTTCAACTCACCGTCAATCAGGTACTGACGTTGCTCGAGATAGGAAGAGATTTTATACTGATCAGGAATGGAAGATTCTGTTGGGAAAATTTCAGCTAATGAGTTGGTCATGGCCAATTAGGTTAAGGTTACTACGATATCATTTTTACTCCTGAAGAAGTTCCAAGTCTGTCAGCTCCAGCCTCTATCATTGCTACTGCTTGCATATGCGTTTTAATTCCTCCGGATGCCTTAATACCAACTTGTTCTGGTAACACACTCCGCATCAACTTTATGTGTTCGACCTTTGCACCGGTGGCCGCAAAACCGGTAGAGGTTTTTACAAAATCCACACCCGCATCTGCACACAGTTTACAGGCTTCTACAATTTCTTCATCTGAAAGATACGCGGTTTCAATAATAACTTTCAGTAATTTTTGGTGATCATGCGTGATCTTACTGCACTTCGCTATTTCGATTTTTGTCCAAGGTATGCCGGTTTTAAAAGAGGTAATGTTCCACACTACATCCACCTCATCGGCACCGTTATCGATTGCACGTTTTATTTCATCAAGTTTTGTTTCCGTCATGCTGTAGCCAAGCGGGAAGCCAGCCACTGTTACCAACACAATTTTGTCTTTTGCAATTTCACGTTGAGCGCGCTTCACCCAGAAAGGCGGAACGCACACTCCTAAAAAACTATGTTGCCGAGCTTCTTCAACCAGTACGTCAATATCGCGAATGGTGAGGGTGGGAGAAAGATTAGTGTGCTCGATGTATTGAGAGAGATTCATCTCTCAATTTACAATTGTAAATTGATTAGTGACGAATACCACACACTTTGCAGTATTTCATTTTATGGACAGGGCGCTTTTTGGGCGGACGCTTGTGGCCAAAGTACAGTGGATTGGAGTTCTCGGGTTTTTCCAGTTCCTTTTCATTCCTGCGCTCTTGTTTCCCAAGCTCTTCTCTTCGATCGTAAAATTTTTCGGTGGCATTATATGTAACCTTTGCTGAAGATTTCTTCTTCTTGGGCTCGTAGTCTTTCTTAGGATAGTAAGGCTCCAATGAACTTGGCTGACCCGTTGAGGTTGCCTCCACCTTCTCTGCCTTTTTCTTTTTGGATTGCGCAAAGCAAGTGGCCAGACTCATTATCAAAATAATTGTGAACAGATACCTTAACATAGCACAAAGATATTAACTGCATTCGGTTGCCGAAATTGTGCCGTGTGTCAAGCAATCGACAAAGTGCAGTTTACAAGCGTTGACTGGAAGATTAACTTCCTTTTACCTGCAACATGGTTTGCTGCCTGCGGTAAGTCCAGGGCGGTGTTGGGCTATCTTGCTTCCAAAGTCCTTTTCCACTTTCGCGGGCCAGTTCTTTTACTGACTCCAACTCTGGAAGTGGATTGCGCTCGGCTGTCCAGGCCAGACCCTCTTGAAGCAACTCCAACCGAATGTCAACCTTGCCATCAAGCATCACTGTAGCGTGTTGATTTCCCCAACGATCTTTTCCCGTTAAGCTGATCACTACATTTTTTTGAAGCGCTATTTTTTCCAAACGGGCTTTGGCATCACCCCCAAATTCCTGGGTCAGTTCCGGGCAATCAATACCAGCAAGATGGATCGTATGAATTTCGTTGTTCTCCCCCACGATCTCTAATGTATTACCGTCAATTACAGATTTAACTTTACCCGAAAGGGCATCACCCGCTAACAGGGTGAAATGCGCAACACCAGCCAACAAAAAGAACATAACCTTTTTCATATCTATTCATGTTAAATACTTACGCAAGGTAAGCCAGGTTGGAAACGATTACTTTTCGGAATATACTCTGGGCTTTCGCGTGTAAGATTTAGAGCTAAAAAGATGCCAGCTAAAAATGGCTTGATTTTTTTACGCTTTCCCCTCTTGAAAATAAAAATGTCCCATTCAGGGATAATTTTTACTAAAATAACACGGTACTATCTACTTTTTGCAGTACTGATCAATCTGGAAGCGGGCCTTTTGATCACCGAACTCAACAGCTCGTCTCCAGTCAAAGCATGCCTTTTCTGTGTTCTCTAACTGATAGTAAAAATTTCCTCGTTGCTTGTAGTACGATGCGTTTTTAGGCTCCACACGGATTGCTTCGTCCATATCAGAAACGGCTGCGCCATAATCATCCAGTCCCGCCTTGCAGGTAGAACGATTATAATACGCCAATCCGTCACTGGGGTTTATGTGCACAACTTTATTGTAATCCAACACCGCACCTTCAAAATCCGAAATACTTTCTTTAATCAACGCACGATTAAAATAAATGTCAGCATTATTCTTATCCAGGTTAATAGCGCTGTTCAAATCTAGAATGGCAGCTTTGGTGTCGTCTAATCCAAGATGTGCCTTGGCTTTATCCAGGAAAAGCTGAACAGTGTTTTCTCCCACTTTCAATGCAGCTTCAAAATCCTGAATGGCGGCCGCGAAGTCTTCCATCTCCAACAGCACTCTTCCACGTTTATACAATATTTCCTTTTCCTTGTTGCCACCCTGAATCAATTTATCAAAATACTCAAGCGCCACGTTGTATTTTTTCATGTTGTAGTACGACTCGGCCAGCATTTTATACAAATCCAATTCTGGTTTTTCAGTCAACTTCTCTACCATTCTAAAGTCTTTGGCTGCTTCCTCGAACTTACTCGTTTTAAAATAAGCATGACCACGATTGTCATAAGCTTTCACATATTCAGGATCCAAATTAATAGCCGCAGCAAAATCTTTAATCGCCTCTGGATAACTCTCAATTGTGAAATATGCTTTGCCGCGATTATTGAGGAGAACTGGGTCTTTGATTCCCAAACTGATAAACAGATAAAAACTCATCATCACTTTTGTCGATTTTTGTGTATCTATAGATGATTGTTTCTCCGTTTTGAAAATTCATCGGAGCAGCCTTTATTGTGAAGCCTGAAATACTCAAAATATTTTCCAACCGTGCTATCGAATTTTCTGGAACATAAAAATCTATATCTACAGTTG
>JANNQJ010000003.1:0-2482 GCA_031400675.1 Cyclobacteriaceae bacterium | reverse complement strand
GCCTTTGATAAAGCTCCAAAACTTTCTTTAACATACTTTCTTCAACTTGAGCCATTTTCAAATGGGCCATCATTACACCAAAATCAAATTCAGCTTTGCCGAAATGTGAAAACTCGGGGTCGATTACTTTGATGCCTGATTTGCTTTTGAGCCAGCTACCGGGGTAGAAGTCTCCATGTATTAGCGTATTGTGAGTTTGCTGGTAAATCTCACCAAGGTGTTTTAAGCTCTCTTTTAAGAGTAAATCCGATTTATAAGGAATCGATATGGCTTGCAATCCTGGCTGAATAGTATCCAAATCAAAACCATTATTTTCTTCGAATGGGTAAAAGAAAATGTGAGTATGGTTGAGCTTCTTCAATTCATTATTTTCAGGAAACGTTTTTGGATCGCTGATTACCGAATTATGAAGTCGGGAAATAAAGGCAACCAAATTTTTAAGATCACCATCGTCCAGCTTTGATTTCTTCTGATAGAGAAACGTGCAATCAGTTCCTTCACCCAAATCTTCCATCACTAATAAAAAATTTCTTTCATCGAAGCCAATCATCTTTGGGTAGTAGGGTAGAAAGAAATTGTCTTTTGATATCGCACGATAAAATTTAGCCTCAACTCCTATACGATCTGCAGGTGCGGCAATCTGAGGATATTTTTCTACCCACGGTCTCGATTGTTTGATAATGATGGATGTTGAGTTGGTCTTTACCCGCAACACAAAATTCATATTGCCCGCTCCCGGTTTTTCTACCAGAATAATTTTATCCAAGAAAGGTATCCATGACTTTTGCCGGAGAAGGTCAAATAATTCCTCCAGATGTTGCTCATCGATGTAAATAGATTCGGGAAGGAATTTTTTAAAGTTTTCCAGGAGACTCATTCAGCTAGGCACAATTATTTATTTGCCTTTGTTGCTCAGGTAGGCGAGAGCCATGGCATAGCTCTCTAATCCGAAACCTGTAATTAGCCCGATGCACTTTGAAGTAATCAAACTCTTGTGACGAAACTCTTCGCGCGCATATACATTTGATATATGAACTTCTACAACAGGAGTTTGGATTGCGCCAATCGCATCGTGAATCGCAACTGAAGTATGCGTGTAAGCTCCGGCATTTAGCACAATGCCATCAAAGCTAAATCCTACTTCGTGAAGTTTGTTGATTATTTCACCTTCCACATTTGATTGAAAATAGTAAAGCTCGGCTCCTTTAAAACTAACTTTCAGTTTTCCAAAGAAGGATTCGAAATCCATATTTCCATAAACATCTGGCTCGCGCTTGCCAAGCAAGTTCAGGTTGGGGCCGTTGATGATTTGTATTTTCATAACCTGTTATTTGGTGATTTTTATATTGATAGAGGTTGTGGATGTAAAATAAAGATGAACAATAAATGGTAAATGTCGCTAAATTAACACGCAGTAAATTAATATGGGCAGTAAAAATTCCTGGGATTTTCACATTAAGCAATTCAAAAGCTACCTCAAGCTGGAGCGGTCACTTTCCGACAACTCTATTGAAGCATATTTGCGCGATGTGGAAAAGTTAAGTCAGTATGTTGAGATGACTCACCCAACGCTCAGCCCCATGCAACTTTCTTACAAACATTTGCAGGGCTTTGTACAATATGTAAATGAGCTTGGCATGAGCGCCCACAGCCAGGCACGAATTCTTTCTGGCATAAAGGGTTTTTACAAATATCTGTTGTTTGAAGAGCTGCTTGATAAAGACCCCACCAGTTTATTGGAAGGTCCCAAACTTGGACGCAAGTTGCCCGATACGTTGAGCTATCTTGAAATTGAAAAATTATTGGAAGCAATTGATCTCTCCACTGTCGCTGGAGGAAGAAACAGAGCAATGCTGGAAACTTTATATAGTTCGGGATTGCGGGTATCTGAACTGGTGGAGCTAAAGATAGATCATGTTTATTTTGATATTGGCTTTTTGCGGGTGATAGGCAAAGGGAATAAAGAACGGCTGGTTCCAATTGGCCGGGACGCTTTAAAATATTTAAAAATCTATCTCGAAGAAATTCGTGTACACATCACTGTTCAAAAAGGATTTGAAGGATATGTTTTTCTCAATCCCAGAGGGAAAAAAGTCACGCGTGTTTTGATCTTCCTCATTATCAAAGGGCTGGCCGCTAAAATTGGATTAAAGAAAACGATAAGTCCACATACCTTTCGTCATTCATTTGCAACTCATTTAATTGAAGGAGGTGCAGACTTACGAGCTGTGCAAGAAATGCTGGGGCATGAATCGATCACAACAACAGAAATTTATACACACCTTGACCGTGACTATCTCAAGCAGGTGATTAAAGATTTCCATCCGAGAAGCTAACTGGGCCTTGGGTATTAGGACTTAGGCATTGAGCCTTAGGGTCTTTCATTGTTAACAAATGCCAAATCAGAATGACTAATGCCCATTTTGACTATCTTTACAGCATGAAATTATTTTTAATATTCTTATTATTCATCTCGCTGATT
>JANNQJ010000002.1:0-22542 GCA_031400675.1 Cyclobacteriaceae bacterium | reverse complement strand
TTATATAGTAAAGTGGAAGAGGTTTGGAAAATAAACAGGTTAGCACCTTAGTTGTTATCAGCTAGCAGTTATCGGTTAGTAGTGATCAGTTCCTCCATCATAATTCACTATTAACTATTAACGGATAACGGAAGAAAGCTTAGCTTAAATCAAACAGACTCTTCACTCCGGGATATCTTCTCACCGTAAATCCTTCACCGTACTTTACACCGATCGCGTGACCTAATTCAATAGCACGAGACTCCACCATTCTGAGAAACTCTGGTGATGAAATATAAGTTTGCGGCTCGGAACTCTTTGGATCAAAGAATTGCGTTTTATAAGCCTTCACCGAGTTGATTTTAGTCCCCCAATGCTCTGAGATGTCAACAACAAAGTCAGGTTCGATAAAAAGACTCTGAATATAATGGTAGACTGCCTTCGGACGCCAAGCTTCCTGTTTTTTACCGTTCTCGTCTTTCGTTTCAATCTTTGTCAATCCTGATAGGAAGCACGAGTCATACGCTAAAGAAGCTCCCTTACCATGATCGGAATGACGGTCGTAGATCGCATTCCCTAACACTATTTCTGGCTGGTATCTGCGTATAGCATGGATTACAGCCATTTGATGTTCCTTATCATTTTTAAAGAAACCATCGGCTAATCCAAGGTTCTCCCGAATAGATAATCCCAGTATTTTAGATGATTCTGCAGCTTCTGACGCCCTTGTCGTTATTGTTCCACGTGTACCCAACTCTCCGCGTGTAAAATCAACCACTCCAACTTTGTGGCCCATTTTAACATGTTTTGCAATAGTACCTCCACAACCTAATTCGGCATCATCGGGGTGGGCAGCAAGGACGAGGATATCGAGTTTCATTCCATATCAGTTATTCGTTATCAGTTATCGGTTATTCAAATCGGGTTACAGGTTATTTGTTATCGGTTATTCGTTAACTATTAACAGATAACTTTTAACTAACAACCGCTTCTGCTTCTTTAGCTGCTAAAAACTTCTCAGCGTCCAGCGCACCCATACAACCAGTTCCGGCTGCTGTAACAGCTTGTCGGTACACTTTATCTGCGGCATCGCCTACAGCAAAAACTCCTTCCACTTTTGTTTTAGTAGTGCCCGATAATACTTTGATGTATCCGGTTTCATCCATGTCAAGATATTCCTTAAAAATATCTGTATTTGGTTTATGACCAATTGCCAGGAAGAAGCCCTGCAAAGTAAGTATCTTCTTCTCCCCTGTTTTATTATTTGAAATACGAACTCCGGTTACGCCAGAATCATCCCCTAATATTTCTTCCGTTTCTGTGTTCCAATGAATCTGAATGTTTGGTGTGTTCTTCACACGTTGCTGCATGATTTTGGAGGCACGCATTTCTTCGCGCCTCACAATAAGATGAACTTTTGTGCAAAGCTTGGACAGGTAAGTTGATTCTTCTGCCGCAGAATCACCTGCTCCGACAACCGCCACTTCCTTTCCTCTATAAAAATAACCATCACAAACGGCACAAGCCGACACACCCTTATTGTAATATAGTTGTTCCGAAGGCAAGCCCAGATATTTTGCTGTTGCACCTGTTGCAATGATTACAGACTCAGCAATAACTTCATCTTTCTCATCAATAGTCACCTTCAAAGGATATCCTGAAAAGTCTACAGAAGTTACTAAACCGTAGCTGATCTTCGTCCCAAAACGTTCGGCTTGCTTCTGCAAATCGATCATCATTTGCGGGCCATTAATTCCATCGGGATAGCCAGGAAAATTCTCCACATCATTGGTCGTGGTAAGTTGTCCACCGGGTTGGCCCCCTGTATACAAAATCGGTTTTAGTCCAGCCCGTGCAGCATAGATCGCTGCCGTATATCCGGCCGGGCCGGAGCCAATAATCAATACTTTTGCTTTTTCTTCCATATGCATCATCTAAAACAAAAGGTCTCACAATAAAGTTGAGACCCACGAAAATATTCTCAATACTTAATTTATTAACCCAAGTAAGGTTTTAAAGCCTTACTTCTGGATGTATGTCTTAGTCTTCTGATCGCTTTTTCCTTAATCTGGCGAACACGTTCACGAGTCAGGTTGAACTTCTCCCCGATCTCTTCCAGGGTCATGGCATGCTCACCATTCAAACCAAAATAGAGCGTGATCACATCGGCCTCGCGTTGTGTCAAAGTAGACAAAGCACGCTGCACCTCTTTACGCAGCGAATCATTCATCAGGCCTGAATCTGGAGTCTCTTCACTGTCGTTTTCCAGTACATCCAATAAACTGTTTTCTTCACCCTGTACAAAAGGAGCATCCATCGAAACGTGACGCCCGGAAATCTTCATGGTGTCTATTACTTCCGCAGTTGTTACATCCAATACTTCGGCTAATTCTTCTGGTGAAGGTTCGCGCTCATACTTCTGTTCGAGTTCAGAAAAAGTCTTGGATATTTTATTCAACGATCCAACTCGGTTCAGTGGCAAGCGAACAATACGAGACTGTTCGGCAAGTGCCTGAAGAATAGATTGACGAATCCACCATACTGCATACGAGATGAATTTAAAACCACGGGTCTCATCGAAACGCTGAGCAGCTTTAATCAAACCTAAGTTTCCTTCATTGATCAAATCGCCTAAGGAAAGACCCTGATTTTGATACTGCTTCGCAACTGAAACCACGAAACGAAGGTTGGCTTTTGTAAGTTTCTCAAGGGCAATCTGGTCTCCTTCTTTAATGCGCTTGGCTAACTCAACTTCTTCGTCCGGAGTAAGCAAATCAACTTTACCAATTTCCTGCAGATACTTATCCAGGGACTGGCTCTCGCGATTGGTAATTTGTTTGCTAATCTTAAGCTGTCTCATCAGGCTAAAATTCGTTTCGGCACCAATATAGTGCCTTCGCTAGTTCCTGTCAATGCTTAAGCTTAACGATTATTGGCTCGGTGCTGTTTCTTCTTTTGATGGTTTAGGTACCAATACTTTACGTGAAAGACGGAATTTGCCCGTTTTTTTATCAACCTCTACCAATTTCACCTTAATTTCCTCCCCAACCTCAAGAACACCATCCATGGTTTCTAAACGCTCCCACTTTATCTCCGAGATATGAAGTAGTCCGTCTTTGCCTGGCATAAATTCAACAAATGCACCAAATGGCATAATTGATTTTACCTTGCCCTCATAGACTTGGCCTACCTCCGGAATCGCTACAATTGCGCGGATGCGCCTTAAAGCGGCTTCCATCACATCCTTATTATTAGCAAATACATTGATAATACCTTTGCCATTAACTTCTTCAATCACCACGGTAGCGCCAGTAGTGTTCTGTATATCCTGTACTACTTTACCACCTGGGCCGATTACCGCGCCAATCATTTCTTTCTCGATAACCACAGTCTCAGCACGAGGTGTTTGAGGCTTCAAGTCAGGGCGAGGTGTTGAAATAGTTTTCTTCATCTCGTTTAAGATATGAAGTCTTCCTTCTTTCGCCTGAAGTAATGCTTCACGCAATACTTCGTATGTAAGTCCGTCTACTTTTAAATCCATCTGACAAGCCGTAATACCCTGCTCGGTTCCGGTTACTTTAAAGTCCATATCACCCAGGTGATCTTCATCTCCGAGGATATCTGAAAGGATAGCATACTTACCCGTTTTGCTATCGGAAATCATACCCATTGCAATGCCGGATACAGGGCCTTTTACAGGAACACCTGCATCCATCAGTGCCAACGAACCTGCACATACAGTTGCCATAGAAGATGACCCATTTGATTCCAAAATATCAGATACAACACGGATGGTGTAGGGATTCTTATCATCTGCGGGAAGCACTTGCTTCAATGCGCGGAAAGCCAGGTTACCGTGACCAACTTCTCTTCTGCCCGGGCCGCGGTTAGGTTTTACTTCGCCTGTAGAGAACCCAGGAAAGTTATAATGTAAAATGAATTTGTTTGCGCCTTCATACATGGCACCATCTATCTTCTGTTCGTCAAGTTTTGTACCGAGCGTAACGGTAGTCAGGGATTGAGTTTCGCCACGTGTGAATATTGCCGATCCATGAGGCGAAGGAAGATAATCTACTTCACTCCATATCTGTCTGATTTCATTCGTTTTACGTCCGTCTAAACGAACGTTCTTGTTAAGTACAAGATCACGTGCAGCTTTCTTCTGAATATCGTGGTAATAGTGTTTAACTAAACCCTTATCCACTGTACTATCTGCAGGTAAAGCTTCGAGGTAATCATTTACTACCTTCGCAAAAGCCTCTGATCTTATTTTTTTATTTACTGTTAATCTCCCCGCAACTTCGTATGCTTTATCGTACATAAGCTTCCAAAGTTCTTCACGAAGATTTTCATCGTTAGCCTCGTGGCTGTACGTTCTTTTTTCAGTCTTGCCTACAGCTTTTGTAAGTTCAATTTGAATTTTACACTGTTCTTTGATAGCCTCATGCGCGAGCTTAAGCGCTTCCAACATGTCATCTTCACTAACCTCTTTCATTTCGCCTTCCACCATCAGAATGTTTTCAATAGAAGCTGCTACGATCAAATCAATATCTGCAAGCAGTTTTTGTTCCATGGTAGGATTAATGATAAACTTTCCATTCACACGTGCTACACGCACCTCTGAAATTGGGCCTTGAAATGGAATATCAGAAACCGAAAGTGCTGCGGAAGCCGCAAATGCAGCCAATGAATCTGGTAAGGCATTTTGATCACCTGAGATCAAGTATAACATTACTTGAGTTTCCGCATGGTAATCACTTGGGAATAAAGGGCGTAATGCGCGGTCAACCAAACGGCTGATTAATATCTCATAATCTGAAAGTCTGCTTTCGCGTTTTAAAAAACCACCAGGAACTTTTCCCGTAGAAGCAAACTTCTCCTGATAGTCAACAGAGAGAGGAAGGAAGTCTACTCCGGCTTTTCCCTCCTGAGCTGATACTACAGTAGCGAGTATCATGGTGTCGCCCATTCTTAATACAACCGATCCATCTGACTGACGGGCTAGTTTTCCGGTTTCAATTGTTATTTCGCGGCCATCTGGCAACTTGCAGCTTTTTGTAATTACGTTCAGTGTCATAAAAAATAAGTTAGTAGAGGAGCCTAACGGAAAGGCATACCATGTTATAAATGCAAAAAGGGAACCTTAGTTCAGGTTCCCTATAGTAAGAAGTTCGTTTTACTTTCTTAGATCCAACTCAGCGAGGATAGCTCTGTATCTTTCGATATCGATGTTCTGAAGGTAGTTCAGTAAACGCTTACGCTTACCTACCAGATTCAAAAGACCTGTCTGAGTTCCGAAATCCTTTTTATTGTCTTTCAGGTGCCCGGTCAGGTGATTGATCCGAGTCGTGAACAGCGCAATCTGTGACTCCGGTGAACCGGTATCTTTATCAGATTTTTTAGAACCGTGTTTCTTGAACAGTTCTTTTTTGTTTTCTACAGTTAAATGCATCTCAAAAAATTGTTTTTCAGCTTATTTCAGGCGGCAAAGATACGTGAAATAGGCTTTATTTTCCAAATGACCCTCCATTTTACTTAGTTAATAGGTGCGGGCAGGATTTTCTTCAGGATTGCCCATTTCTTAGCCTTATCCAAGAGCACCATATAGAAGTCGGCCTCAAAGAACCGTGCATCGAGACGGGCCTGCCTTAAAAAAAGTAGTCCTACAAGGAATAACAAGACATCGGCAGCCCAGACCCCCACCTGCACACTAATGATGCCTTGTTTAGCCCATTTTTCGCCTGTCATGGTTAATAAATAGTAAACTATAAAGAAGAAAATAGAGACCAGGAAAGGCACCCCTAAACCTCCCTTCTTAATGATTGCTCCTAACGGTGCACCAATCAAAAACATAGCCACACAGGCAAGGGAACTCGCCAGGATCTTATGCCATTGAATCAGAAATATTTTCCGGTCTTTATCAATTTCATCCAATGCTGATAAACTACTCTCCATTTGTGTCTTTACCATGCGCGCTTTATTCGCAGCATTTTCATAGGAGGTTTGATCGACATCCAAAAGGAAAACACTATCAATTTTCGCAGTAATAACTGAATCGCTATAGGAAGTCTTTGAAATAGCAGGGGCCGTGTTAACGGTGTTAGTGGTGAACGGTATACTTTTTCTATTTAGTTTTTTTTTCTCCCTCCGTGAGCCCGTACTTAATGGAGGTTTACGTATTGAAGTATCCACTTTCGCACCTATCGAATCAAACTGAGTAATTTCTTGGTTTCTCTGTTCCTTTCTTTCCCTTGTTTCTGGATCAGAATGGATACCCTCCTTAGTTTGTGAAACTGTATCCCTGCTGATGTTAAACTGATTAAGTTCTTCAGGCATTATCAAAGAATCTATTCCATGATAATACCTGAAAAAAGATTTTCTATCAGTATGATATGACATTCGCGTTTGTAAAGCCTCTCTCTCAATCGAATCAAGGTCAGTTTCTAGTTCGCCCAAGTTTCGCATGATCCTGTTTCCTTGAAACCATTTTTTGTCGGTTCGTTCTAACGCAAATGAAGATAGGTCGAATACTACTTCTGTTTTTCCAAATTTAGTCCGGCTTAATGTTTTGCTTTTACCAATCTTGGCGTTGCCAGACATTTGTTCGTTTGTGCTGGCACCCTCTGCATATTTATAGCCATTATAAAGTTCAAGCTTTAAATAACGCTCGTTCAAAATCGTATACATTTTACCCGAATCGGCTGTGGTCACGTCATTATTTCCATCGTGTTTACGGTGATCATAAATGACAACGCCTTTTATCGTTACTCCATCAGAGAACTTCTTATCGACCTTAATGCTCATATCCGGAATACCATCATAAAACGAACCTTCACGCAAATCCAGCGCAGGCTTCTTTTGTTTGATATCATAAAGCAAGCTATAGGCTTCCAACGCAGCTTTTGGTACAAGATTATTGTTTACGTAGAAGGCAACAGCAGTCAACCCGAGTACAAAGAAAAAAATAGGAACCAATGTACGCACCAATGAGATACCTGCGCTCTTAATAGCGGTCAGCTCAAAATGTTCTCCCAAATTACCAAACGCAATCAACGAAGAGAGCAATACCGCCAACGGCATGGCGATAGGTGTCATAAAAATTGCAAAGTAGAACAGCAGTTGTCCAATCACATCTACTCCAAGTCCTTTTCCGATGATGTCATCGAAATATTTCAGCATGTGCTGTGTGAGGAGGATAAAAACAACAACCAGAAAAGTGAGAATAAACGGCCCGATGAAGGAAGAAAGAATGAGTTTGTCGAGTTTCTTCATGGAAAATATCCGTGAAATAGTCAAAAATTAAGCCAAATAGGAAATGAAAATGTGCTGTAGTTAAAAAAGCAGAGTTGTAGATTCAGATCTATCCGCCAACTGTTTTGCGAAGAAGGTCAACAAGGCTATCCCATAAATCATGTAGCTCGTCCATGTCGTCAAAATCTGAGTAATCCGTAACTTTTAAAAAAACAGATTGGGTTAGTTCATTGAACTCTAATCGGAGCTCGAAATACGAAGGGTCTTTCTCATCCTCTTCATTTTCCGGCAAAAATTCAAACTTGGCAAAATGATTGGTGCGGTGGGCAGTTAAACGCGCAGAATGCTCTTCGTTGTCCCAAAGGAATATGAAGGTCTTCTTCTGATTATTGATATTGACATCATCGGCAAACCATTCAGCGAGGCCACCCGCAGTTTGAATGTATGGATACAGCATTTTAATAGAGGCATGTATCTCATAATCCGCAGTGAACAACTTCTTTTTCTCCATGACGCTCATATCTGCTTTTAATTTATAAGAATTATTCTGCACCTCAAAATAAAAAAAATTGAGTTTGGAAGAATAAACGCAAACTTCGTAAGTTTGCAGCCCTAATAATTTAATCACAGTAATATACACAAATTTGGCGCGGTAGCTCAGGTGGTTAGAGCGTTGGATTCATAACCCAAAGGTCGGGGGTTCAACTCCCCCCCGCGCTACGAATGAAAAGGCAGCAACTACGCTGCTTTTTCGCTTTATTCGCACTATTAAAAAATAGTTAAATGTTGTCACGAATAAATCCAACCGAGACCAAAGCCTGGCAAAAGCTCGAACTCCACTTTCTCACCATACAGGCCACTCACATGCGCGAGTTATTTGACGAAGATGCCAATCGCTTTCAGAAGTTCCATTTGTTGTTTGAGGATATTCTGATTGATTATGCTAAAAATCTCATTACAGAAGATACCCGTCAATTATTAATAGATCTGGCAAATGAGGTAGAGTTAAAGACAGCTATTGAAGCGATGTTCCGTGGCGCACGGATTAATAAAACAGAAGATCGCGCTGTCTTGCACACCGCGTTACGTAATCGCACTCGTACTCCGGTGTTATTGGATGGCAAAGATGTTATGCCAGGTGTCAATAAAGTGCTAGATCAAATCAAGGGCTTTTCAGATAGACTATTGAGTGGTGGATGGAGTGGGTTTTCTGGAAAGCCGATTTCCGATATCGTCAACATTGGTATTGGTGGATCAGACCTTGGCCCGTATATGGTAACCGAAGCACTTCGCCCCTACTGGAAAAATATTACTCCTCACTTTATCTCGAATGTAGACGCCACTCATATTATAGAGGTACTGAAAAAACTCAATCCCGAAACCACTCTTTTCATCATTGCTTCCAAAACATTTACTACGCAGGAGACTATGACGAATGCGAATACTGCGCGCCAATGGTTCTTAAATAAAACCAATGCACCCGAAGCAATAGCAAAACACTTTGTCGCGGTATCAACCAACCAAAAATCAGTGGTTGAATTTGGCATTGCACCTGAAAATATGTTTGTCTTTTGGGATTGGGTTGGAGGAAGATATTCACTTTGGTCATCTGTGGGATTATCGATTGCCTGTACGATCGGATACGACAATTTTATAAAGTTACTGGAAGGTGCCCATGCGATGGATAACCATTTCAGGAATGAGCCCTTCGAAAAGAACGCGCCCGTACTATTGGCTTTACTTGGAATTTGGTATAACAATTTCTTTGGTGCTGCTTCCGAGGCAATACTACCTTACGACCAGTACCTGCGCCGTTTTGCTGCATACTTTCAGCAAGGCAACATGGAAAGCAATGGGAAATCGGTAGACCGTGAAGGTAATCCAGTGACGTATCAAACAGGTCCGGTTATTTGGGGTGAGCCCGGAACGAATGGACAGCATGCTTTCTATCAACTTATTCACCAGGGAACAAAAATGATTCCGTGCGATTTCATCGCTCCTGCAGTCAGCCACAATCCGACAGGTGATCATCACCGAAAATTACTCTCGAATTATTTTGCACAAGCTGAAGCATTGATGAAAGGAAAAGCACACGAAGAGGTTACCGCTGAACTTGCAAAGGCAGGCATGACAAAAGATATGATTGATCAACATGCACCTTTCAGAGTGTTTGAAGGAAACAAACCCAGCAATAGCATCCTCTTTACACAACTTACTCCCCGAACATTGGGAAGTTTGATTGCGCTGTACGAGCACAAAATTTTTGTTCAGGGTGTTATCTGGAATATCTTTAGTTTCGATCAATGGGGTGTTGAATTGGGAAAAGTACTGGCAAACAAAATACTACCTGAGTTGGACGATGAACGGGAAGTCAATTCGCATGATTCATCAACCAATGGCTTAATCAATTATTTCAAACGATTGAAATCGAACTAGTTGTAAAGTGCATCTCAAGCCTTATTTTTGGGCGTTCTAAATCATCATGAAAAATTCTATTCAAAAAATCGGGGTATTTACGTCCGGTGGCGATGCTCCGGGGATGAACGCGGCCATACGCGCTGTTGTTCGGGCCGGCAGCTACTATAAAAAAGAAGTGTATGGCATCATGCGCGGATACGAAGGCATGATTGAAGGTGATATCGTAAAACTGGGTGCACGCTCGGTGGGCAATATTTTGCAACGCGGTGGTACCATTTTAAAATCAGCGCGAAGCGAATCCTTTCGAACACCCGAAGGTAGGAAGGAAGCTTACCAACAATTAAAGAATGAAGGTATTGATGCACTCATTGCCATTGGGGGTGATGGCACATTTACAGGACTTCATAAATTTTATGAAGAATATAAGATGCCATCCGTATGTATACCGGGTACAATCGACAATGACATTGCAGGAACTGATTTTACTATTGGATATGACACGGCTACCAATACAGCAGTAGAAGCTATCGACAGAATTCGTGATACAGCTCTTTCGCACAACCGACTTTTCTATGTGGAAGTAATGGGTAGAAATTCGGGATACATCGCCATCAACAGTGGCATTGCAGGAGGTGCTGCCATCATTATCATTCCGGAAGAAAATATGTCGTTCGATGACTTATATAAAGCGCTGGGTGCAGATGAAGAAACCAGTAAAAAATCTAATCTGGTTGTAGTAGCAGAAGGTTCTAAAATTGGTGGTGTAAATGAGCTTGCTAAAAAAGTAGCAGAGCGTTCCTCCTATTTCGATATTAAAGTAACGATCCTCGGCCATCTTCAACGCGGAGGTTCTCCTACGTATTTCGATCGGGTACTCGCCAGCAAAATGGGTGTGGCGGCCATTGAAGGCTTGCTCAACGGACAGAACGATGTAATGGTTGGCATCAAAGACAATAAAATGGTCTACAACTCTTTCGATACCATTATGACACAACACCACGAGATTGATGCGGAAGCGTTGAGAATCGCTAAGATATTATCCATATAAATTCTTGAACACGTGAGGATTGACAATTTTAAGTCAGCAACAAATAATACATGAAAGAGATCACAGCAGGCATCGATATAGGAGGCACGAATACTAAATTTGGTATTGTCGATCGCGAAGGGAATGTGCTTATACAAAATAGCATCTCTACACGGCAGTTTGAAGAATTCAGCGACTACCTGAAGCAACTTTCCAAAGAATTAAAAACTGCATTAGCCACCCTTGGAAACGATTACAAGCTCTTGGGAATTGGTGTGGGTGCAGCTAATGGCAATTATTATAAAGGCACTATTGAACATGCAACTAATCTTAAATGGAAGGGCATCATTCCGCTTGCCGACATGTTAAAGCATGAATTTAATGTTCCCTCGCTTGTCACGAACGATGCCAATGCGGCAGCCGTTGGTGAAATGGTGTACGGTGCAGCGCAGGGATTAAAAGACTTCATCGTGATCACGCTGGGCACAGGGCTTGGCAGCGGAATTGTCAGCAACGGACAATTGATAAACGGGAAGCATGGTATTGCCGGTGAGCTGGGGCACACTACCGTAAATTATGCTGGCAGACATTGTAATT
Source organism: Cyclobacteriaceae bacterium (assembly GCA_031400675.1). Taxonomy (GTDB): domain Bacteria; phylum Bacteroidota; class Bacteroidia; order Cytophagales; family Cyclobacteriaceae; genus UBA2336. The sequence goes on along the minus strand of JANNQJ010000002.1, from coordinate 11,270 downwards.
GTGGCAAGCGAGGATGTCTGGAAACGTACGCCTCAGCAACAGGAATTAAACGAACCGTGTATAAACTTCTGGCTGATCATTTAGAACCAAGTGAGCTGCGTGGAATAAGTTTCGACAACCTCAATACAAAGATGATTACCGAAGCAGCCAAGCGCGGTGACATTGTTGCGCGTGAAGCGTTTGAATATACAGGACGTATTCTGGGAATGAAGCTTGCCGAAACTGTTGTTCACACCGATCCAGAAACAATCTTTCTATTTGGAGGCTTATCATTAGCAGGCGATCTGATTTTCAAGCCTACCATTAAGCACATGGAAGCCAACCTGATGCCGGTGTTTCGGGGGAAAGTGAAAGTGCTTCCCTCCGGATTACAAAACCAGGCCGCTTCCATTTTGGGTGCGAGCAGTTTGGTGTGGAAATATTTGGAGGAAAAGGGTAAAATACTGGTTTAGCGCGCATTCCGTTCTTCTGTTCCCAATTCAGCAAGTCGCTTAAAAAAACATTGTCATTCGATTTGTTTTTTGGTACTTTCACCATGCCAAGCTAATCTCAATATTTCCGGCTTATTTAACCAGGCCAATCATTAGGAAACCGGATTTGAACAGAAATGTGTAGGCGTGCTTGACGAGTTTCTAAGTCGTCATCAAATCTAATGAAAATGGATGATTCGATCCATATTCACTCACCTTAAGCGAATTCCATAATCCGTTCGTGATCTCTCTGTTCAATTAAACAATAAATCATTATGAAAAAATACAATTCGTTAGTAACGTTTTTATGTACGTTTTGCTTCATCACTATCGTGATAGTATCCTTTGAGAGTTGTAAACAGAGTGAGAAGCAAGAACAAGTTAAAGAAGAGCCCTCGGAATTACCCGTCACGAGCGCTTCAGAAGAAGCAATGGCCGCATTCACCAAAGGGATGGATCTATTAGACGTTGGTAATACGCAACAAGCACGTGGGTACTTTACAAAGGCTATTGAGTTAGACTCCAATTTTGCAAGTGCTTATTTATATCGGGCAGGAACAAGCCCCTCAACCGATCACTTCAAGACTGACCTCAGATCAGCAGCTAAAAATATTGCAGAACAAAATGAGAGCGAAAAAATATTGGTTGAAATCTATCGAACGTATCTCAACAACAATAAAGAGGAACGCCTGAAGCAGGCAGAACAACTTGTTTCAACCTACACGACCAGCCCAAGAGCCCTTGTCGTTTTGGGTGACGCTTATAGTGACATGAGCGACCACCTCAAAGCACGAGAACAGTACCAAAAGGCGATTGAGCTCGATCCAAGCTGGGTGGGAGGTTACTTTAACTTGGGAAGTTCATATATGAGTACTGAGCCGAAAGATTTTAAAAAAGCTGAAGAAAATTTTCTGGAAGTTGTTAAGCTGAAGCCAGAATTACCAGGCTCTCATATTTACTTGGGTGATGCATACCGCGCACAAAATGACCTTGAACAAGCACGGGCATCCTATCAGAAAGCGTTGGAAAAAGATCCGAATGATGCCCTTACCTACACGAAAAGCGGGCACGTGAATTCTTATTTGGGCGCATACGAAGTTGCCCGAGCCGACTACCGGAAAGCCGCTGAGCTCAATCCTGATAACAAAGTAGGCCCTGTAAACTTTGAAGCATTTACATATTTATATGCAGGCGATTTTAAAACTGCTAAGTCGTGGCTGGAGGAAAAAGCGAAGACTGTCAACCAACTTGGTCTTAAGGATAATCAATTGAATGATGCGAAAGGTTCCTTCCTGAATAACTGTGCACTGATAGCCTTTCATCAAGGCGAACAAAAAGAAGTGGCCCGACTGGTTGGCATGATGAAACCCGTTTCGGAGAAAATTGGTGAGGACGTTGGAACTGAAGAAGCTAAGCTGGAGGAAAAAGCATTTATTTTTATTTGGGAATCATATGCAAATGCCATGAAAGGCGATTATGCTACAGCCACTGCAAAAGCCGAGGAGGCCAAAACAACATTAGATTCGGTAAAGGATGCCAACAAACTGTGGGGCTACCACAATGCATTAAGCTATATCAGCTTTAAACAAGGCAAGTATGACGATGCGATTGCACACCAGGAGCAATCTGACCCAAATGCACCGTACAGTAAATATAGACTGGCATTGGCATGCGAAAAAGCCGGGCAGACTGAAAAGGCAACGAAACTTTACAATGAGTTGGTGGATTATAACTTTAACAACATTGGTTATGCGCTAATACGGAAGGAGTTGAAGGATAAGAAACCGACTTAGAAAATCGTAGTAGTCTAATTGTCAGAATCAGAATGGCTAGAATTTATCCTAAAAATTCTGGCCACTCTGACAATTAAGGCAAAAGTCAGGTTGTGTTTCCTTGAACTCTGCATGTTTATTCTTATAAAGTGATCGTACTCAAGAATCGCATTGTCAGTTTGAGCTTGTCGAAAACTGGTCATTTAGTTAAAACAGACTTTGATAAACTCCGTCTGACATTCCTGAGTTGTTTTGCTTAACATCAGCTGGATTCAATTATTAAACCTTCACCCCTAAATTCTCTCCCAACAACTTAAATTGTTTCACCCACTCAGGTTTATGGCTCAGTGTTTCAACATCTTCTTCCCGCGAAATTTCGAAATACAAATTCTGACTTTGATATACGATTGGATCAAGTTTGAATTGCTTAAGCAAAGGAAACACGCGGTTTAATCGTTCAATACGTTTGGTATTGCTGCGTTCTGCACGAATGCGCTTTAGTTCCCGAAAGATGCTCTCCCCTGCAAGACGAGAAACTTTGTCGTTATCTTCAATCTTCAATTCCCATTTCACCAGCTCGCCCATCACGCGTTCCAGTTCTTTGATGTTAATCTTTTCAGGCTGGAAGCAATGAAGGAGGTCCGCATTTAAAATATATTCAAAGGTTGTAGTGTACGCTTTTGGTATGGGTATATCATTATTAACGAGCGCATTTACTAACGGATAATCTCGGTTATACACTCTCCTTAATGATTCCTCAAGCTCCTGCATGCTTTGGTATGTAATCATATCAAGCACTTTTCGCTTTTCATCTTTGAAAAGCTGCCACAATGTATAATTCACCGGACCAAAGTAAGTTTGCATGTGGGCAATTACATCGCCAAGCCTCCCCTCTTCAAAGGCACTGATAATGCGCATTTGCATACTGGCAAATTTATCATCTTCCATATCCAATGATATGTTGCCCATGATATTATGCTTGCCCATATACACCACGGCAAACGTAAAACGTTTTTCAGATCGAGTTACATTTGATTTTACTTTCGTAATTCCAAGTGCCAGTTTTTGTTCACCCGCTTCCTTGCGAATAAAAAATTCATTGGTGGCCGTGTAATTAAATAGTGGAGATTTCTCCGGATCATCTTCAAACAAGGATGAAACAGCATAGTGCATGCCCACACGTGCCAGGTTTGTTTTAGAAGGAATCACGTAGCGCTTGTATACATTCGAAGCATTTTCAAGTGAAGTAATATTACTCGGGGCGGCTTCCAAGCGTCTCATAAACTCCTCCTCCAGGTCGGTGCCTACTGTTTGACTGATCAACTGAATAGCACGACAGGCATACTGCAATATCTGTGTGGTCTCAATTCCCGAAATTTCATCGAAAAACCAACCACAGCTTGTGTACATGAGCATGGCATTGCGCTGCATCTCCATCAATCGCAGCACACGGTTTTGTTCTACATCCTTCTGGCAATGGTCCCTTAGAAATCTGCGAACTGTATCATCGTTCCGTTTTAAGATTACATTAATATACTCGTTACGTGCTTTCCATGGATCTTTTAATACTTGTGATGCTTCACGTTCAAAGACTTTATTTAATTCATCTCTGAGCCAGTCCAATGCTTCACGCAAAGGCTTTCTCCACTTCTGATTCCAATTATCTTTTCCACCGGTATTGCAGCCACAGTCATTACGCCAGCGCTCCACACCGTGCACACAACTCCACGAACTGTTTTCATGAATCTCTGCCTCATACGAAGGCTTTACTTTTGAAAGGTATTCAGCATAGTTGGTAATGTTCGCTTGCTTATGTTCATCAATATAATCGAGACAGAAGGCCAGTGCCATGTCACCATGCTTGTGGTGGTGGCCATAGGTTTCACCATCGGTGGCGATGTGTACGAGTTGGGACTCTTCTATATTGTAATCGAATGCACCCAGAAGACTATTGGCAAATTTTTGTCCATTGTTTAGCAGACCGTTAAAGGCCACGCCTTGTGCAAGGTCGCCATGATAAAAGAATAGCGTAATGGTTTTTCCAGAAGGAAGATTATATAAATAGGGTCTCCGGGTATCGATTGAACTATCACCCAATTCATTCCAACTGTTGTCGCCAATTTTTTTAAACGATTTTGCCTGACGTGGTGCCAAAACAGTGAATTTGATATCATGCTGTGCCAATAGCTCAAGCGACTCTATATCCACCGCACTTTCTGCAAGCCACATACCTTCAGGTTTTCTCGCAAAGCGATACTCAAAGTCGCGGATGCCCCAGATGATTTGAGTTTCTTTGTCTTTCCAGTTGGCGAGCGGCATGATCATGTGGTTATACACTTGCGCCACTGCTGATCCGTGACCAGAAAAAATCTTGATACTTTCTTTATCCGCTTCTAAAATTGCCTCATACGTTTCAGTGTCGCAGCTCTCCATCCACGAAAGCAACGTAGGACCGAAGTTGAAACTGATCTTCGAATAGTTATTAATAATATCCTTAATAATACCTTGCTCCAAAATGCGAGATGCTGAGTTGGGAGCATAACACTCCGATGAAATACGCTCATTCCAGTCGTGGTATGGGTGCGCAGTGTCCTGAACTTCAATTACCTCCAGCCAGGCATTCTCCCTGGGTGGTTGATAGAAATGCCCGTGAATACATATATACTTTTCCAATTCAGTTATCTGTTATCCGTTAATAATTAATGGTTAATCGTTATCAGCGTCTGTTATCAGTTAATAGTTTCAATCCTGACAACTTTTAACTGATAACTATTAACTGCTTGTCAATTCAAACTCACTATCCTCTTTGTATAATTTTAAAACTGAAATTCCCAAAGGAGGCAAGGTAATAGAAATTGAATAATCCTGATTATGATATTTAATAGGTGTTGTCACTAACTCGCCCGGGTTTAATATTCCACTCCCACCATACTTAAGATTATCGGAATTAAAAACTTCTTTCCAACGACCCCGGGATGGAATACCAATTCTGTAATGTTGAAGAGACTGAGGTGTAAAATTACAGATCACAATCAGTAAGTCTTCTTTCTTATCTGATTTACGCTGATAGGCCATCACGCTGTTTTCCTGATCAGAATAATCAATCCACTCAAAGCCGCGCTGATCGAACGAATAGTGATACAGGGCAGGCTCAGATTTGTAATGCACATTAAGTTCTTGCATAAATGTGAGTGCCCCCTGATGTGGGGCATATTCCAGCAAATGCCAATCCAGACTATGATCATGGTTCCATTCGGAGGACTGACCGAATTCTCCACCCATAAAAATTAATTTTGTTCCGGGGTGTGTATACATATAGCCAAAGAGCAGGCGGAGGTTCGCAAATTTTTGCCACTCGTCACCTGGCATTCGGCCGAGTAAAGAACCTTTCCCATGAACAACTTCATCGTGCGAAAGCGGAAGCATAAAACTTTCCGTGAAGGCATACATCACGCTAAAGGAGATCTCATTCTGATGATACTTACGATGCACGGAATCCTTTTTGAAATATTGTAACGTGTCATGCATCCATCCCATCATCCATTTCTGTCCGAAGCCTAAACCACCCAGATACGTGGGTTTCGATACACCTGGCCACGCGGTTGATTCCTCAGCAATCGTAATCGTATCAGGAAAGTTGGAATACACTACTTCGTTGAATTCTTTCAGAAAATTAATCGCCTCAATATTCTCATTGCCTCCGTACTGATTTGGTATCCACTCTCCTGCTTTGCGTGAATAATCGAGGTACAACATGCTGGCTACTGCATCTACACGCAACCCATCAATGTGATACCGTTCTAACCAAAACAATGCATTACTAATCAGAAATGAACGCACTTCTTCACGACCATAGTTAAAGATGTAGCTTTTCCAGTCAGGATGAAATCCTTTGCGAGGATCCTCATGCTCATATAAAAAAGTGCCGTCAAATTTATAAATGCCATGAACATCGCCAGGGAAATGTGAGGGAACCCAATCGAGAATAACGCCAATGCCTGCTGCATGAAACGCATCAATCAGCGCCATGAACTCTTCGGGGTTTCCATGCCGACTGGTAGGCGCAAAGTATCCGGTAATCTGATAACCCCAGGAACCAAAGAACGGATGCTCCATGATGGGAAGAAGCTCTACATGTGTGTATCCTGTCTCTCTAACATACGCTACCAATTCTTTAGCTAATTCAGGGTAACTCAATGAACGGTTTCCATCTTCCGTTTTCCTTCTCCAGGAACCAATGTGAACTTCATAAACTGAGTAAGGTTTTGCTTTACCAATCAGATTTTTTCTGGATTCTATCCACTTGGCGTCTTTCCACTTGTATTCTGTTGGCCAAACAATGGATGCTGTTTTGGGAGCGATCTCTGCATACGCAGCGAAGGGGTCAGCTTTCTCCTGATACTCCCCCGTGTTGGAATGAACAGCATACTTGTATACTTCTCCTTTTTGAATACCAGCAAAGAATCCTTCCCAAATACCGGAACCATCCCAACGTGGGCCTAATTTATTTTCCTTAGCGTTCCACTGATTAAAATTTCCTATTACTGAAACCGACTTAGCATTTGGAGCCCAGACAGCAAAGTAAGTTCCATTCTTCCCATGAGCTTTCACCACATGCGCACCCAGCTTTTCATACAGTTTAAAATGTTTCCCTGTTTTAAAGAGATGAATATCAAATTCTGTTAACAGCGTAAAGGTCTCTTCTGAACTCTTAGACTGAGTGGTTGATTTTTTTGCCATAAGGTTATTTTTTCTTTTTCCTATCCCGCAATTCCTTTTCCTGGAAGTAGCGAGACATGTGATAATAAATACCGCGCAACGGAATGTTCACCCAGTCGGGTCGGCCGTTGAGCTCATACCCTAACTCATAAATTGCTTTCTCCAGCAGGAAAATGCGAATTAACAGATCATTTTCTTCCGATAACTCACGACCCATTCCCATCCTTTCCATGTATGCACCCAAATAAAAACGGCTCACATAGTGCTGCCACTGCTCAGCCCATGATTCTAAAAAGCTAAGATCACGATCGCGATAATTTTCGTTGAGCAGGATTTTACCAAAAGCAGCATAATGGAACGAGCGCATCATGCCGGCCACATCTTTGAATGGGTTTTTTTTAAGCCTGCGTTCGCTAAACGAAAATCCTGGCTCACCTTCAAAGTCAATGATAACAAAATCTTTACCTGTAAACAGAACCTGACCAAGGTGGTAATCTCCGTGAACCCTTGTTTTTATACCATTGATCTTGATTTGATAAATTTCGCTAAAACACTCCAGAACATCCTTTTCCATCTCCAGCACCTTCTTGGCAAGGTCCTTTGTATCAGCATCAAGCTTCGATAATGAATTCTCTAACAAATTAAAGCGATCACGAACAAGTTTGCGTAAAGAGGAATACAAAGAACGTTGATAATTGGCTGTAAAATTCTCGGGTGCAAACGCTGGAGTTGAATTATCAGAAGCAAGAGCCATGTGCATCTCAGCTGTACGCTGACCGAGTCGAACAACGCGTTCATAAAAACCTCTTCCAATAAATTCCTGTATCAGCTCCGGTGCTTCTTCAAACTTGATGGAGGGTTTGTTGACAAGCTTAGGCAGTTTTTCCTTTTTTGCTTTAACAATCACACGCTCAAAAAAGCGACCAACGGAATCGGTAGCCATTCCCCAAGCTTCACCCTGATTCTCTACCTTCTCCTGTAGCAATCCAAAGACAATTATTTTGCCTTCATTATCTTTAAACTCAATACTTCCTGCATAGCGTGGTGAGTGTGTGAAGCTTGTGTTTTCCGATAAAAACCTGACAATTTCTAGATCCGGGTTAATTTCCCTTTCTATTTTCCGGTAGAACTTGAAAAAATACCGATCGTTATAAATTATGGAGGTATTGCTTTGCTCTGCTTTTAATATTTTCGAATCAACTTCACTTGCTTTAACTGTAATCTTATTAAAAACACTGGAGTTAAATTCAAGCACCCCATCATCCTGCTTCAAGCGCACTTTTTTGTTCATGCTTACCAACAGAAAATCCCGGAAGGTTCTATCGTAGCTGCTATCCAAAATAAATCCACTCTTCCCCTGTATCTCCGCACGCGAAATCACACTCTGAGCGGTATACTCGACTTTATCGAGGATGTTATCCGCTAGAATAAATGTCATGGGCAGGAAGTACAATTCAGGCAATCGCTGTACATAGTGGACTTCGATTAATGTGAGGTAGTGTGTGTAGCCTTCCACCTTCACAGGTATTACTTTATGGATAGCGATTTTATCAATAACCTTTGCTTTACCTCCAAACCACCTGCACTTTCGCATAAACGTGGGCAGAATTTTTCGTTCAAAAGATCGCTGCTCGTTGTAGTTATTGAATAGCTTTTCCCATGAAACATCCGTTTTAAGTACGGGTAATTCACCGCTTCCATCTGCCTTATCCTTACGCTCTGCATTGTCCAACTGGAACCAGAAATATCCGTACGGACTTACGGTTATCGAATACTGTCCCTCTCCTACATTCATGAAACGATTCTGACTGAACACTTCTGTTACATCACAGTCCTTAAACTCCGCTAAATTAAGGGTGGTGGATTGCGAGAATTGTGAAAGATTTGCTACAACAATAATTCGTTGCTTATCATCGGAGCGCAGAAAGCTTAAGACCTTATTATTATTACTATTGATAAACTTCATACTTCCCCTTCCAAATACCTGAAGGCGCTTGCGCATGGCGATGACATTGCGCATCCAGTACATTAATGATGAGGGGTTTTCATCTTGCGTAGCTACGTTCACAGATTCGAAGCGGTAAACAGGGTCGGTAATGACCGGCAAGTATAACTTTTGTGGGTTTGCATTCGAAAACCCTGCATTCAGGTTCATGTTCCATTGCATGGGTGTTCGTACGCCATGGCGATCGCCCAAATAAATATTATCGCCCATCCCGATTTCATCGCCATAGTAGATGACAGGTGTGCCCGGAAGAGAAAACAGGATTGTGTATAATAACTCAATTTTTCTGCGATCATTGTTCAACATCGGGGCCAATCTTCTTCGTATGCCGATATTAAATTTTGTATTCGAGTCTGTAGCGTACGCTTTAAAAAGATAATCCTTTTCTTCTTCCGTAACCATTTCCAACCCAAGCTCATCGTGGTTGCGCAAAAATAACGCCCACTGACTGTTAGGAGGTGTTTCAGGTGTTTGCTCCAGGATGTCAATAATTGGATAACTGTCTTCCGTGCGCAAGCCAAGAAACAACCGTGGCATAAGCGGGTAGTTGAAGTTCATGTGACATTCAGTGCCCTCTCCAAAATATGCCGCGGCATCTTCTGGCCAAAGATTCGCTTCGGCTATCAGCACTTTGTTTTTATAGTGCTTGTCAACATGACTCCTTATTTTTTTTAGGAATTCATGTGTCTGCGGAAGGTTCTCGCAATTTGTTCCTTCCTCTTCAAATAAGAATGGCACACAGGAGAGTCGTAAGCCATCCACTCCAAGTTTCATCCAGAAGTCGATGATCTTGATCATCTCCATCTGTACTTCCGGGTAATCGTAATTCAATTCCGGTTGGTGTCGGTAAAACCGATGCCAGTAATAGGCTTTGGCATCCGGATCCCACGTCCAGTTACCGGATTCTTCGCCCTGAATGATTACCCTGGCTTCCTTGTATTTTTCGGCATGCTCGCTCCACACGTAAAATTCACGATACCGTGATCCTGATTTTGCTTTTTTTGCTCGTTTAAACCACGGGTGTTGATCGGAAGTATGGTTGAGTATCAATTCCGTGATTACCCGGATATTGCGCGCATGAGCTTCCTTCAGAAATGCTTTGAAGTCAGCGAGTGAGCCATAGTCAGCATGAACTTCGCAATGGTCCGTTACATCATAACCATCGTCCTTCAGTGGCGAAGGATAAAATGGTAAGAGCCAGATCGTGTTTATTCCGAGGTCTTCCAGGTAATCCAGTTTCTGAATAATTCCGGGAAAATCACCCACGCCATCCTTGTTGCTATCAAAGAACGCACGAACAGACAGCTCGTAAATAATGGCATCTTTAAACCATAACGGATCAGTTTGCTTAGATGGGCTGGCCATTATAAATTGGATTCATGTACAGTAAGAGTAAACAAATGAAAAGGAATTTTATAGGGGTTTAACTCCACATAATTCCATTCTTGTGTCCAGGTATATTGTTCGCCCGTCATTAAATCGTGAAGTTTCACGTTCATTTTATCTCCAAGCTTTAAAAGTGTTTTGGGCAGATGAAGATAGCCAGCGTGTTTGTTGTTCGGATCAAGGTTGACAACAATTAAAATAATATCAGAAAGATCATTCGTAGACTTGATATAAGCAATCAAGTTAGGCTCTCCAATCTCACAAAAATGAATATTCCAGGTTGATTGAAGCGCTTGATGCTGTTTACGAGCGTTGTTGATAATCGTAATGATATCAGTCATGCGATTGGTTCGCTTCCAATCATGCTTTTTAATCTCGAATTTTTCTGAGTCAAGATACTCTTCCCTACCTTCTATCGGAATGTTATTGTAAAATTCATAAGGCGAACCGTATATTCCATAGTTGGAAGAAAGCGTGGCCGCCAGTGCAAGTCGTTGAATAAAAATATTTTCACCTTGATGCTGTAAATGATATGGTAAAATATCAGGAGTGTTTGGCCAGAAATTCGGTCTGAAATAATTTCGTGACGGGCTATTGACTAATTCGTTCATATAACCAATCAACTCATCCTTGCTTACACGCCAGGTGAAATAGGTGTATGATTGCGTAAATCCAACTTTAGCCAGAGACGCCATGATCTTAGGGCGCGTAAAGGCCTCTGCTAAAAAAATGATATCCGGATGAAGTTTATGCGTTTCAGCAATTGCCCACTCCCAAAATATAATAGGTTTGGTGTGAGGATTATCAACACGAAAAATAGTCACCCCATGATCAACCCAATACAAAATAACTGACAGCAACTCATTCCATAAGCGTTGCCAATCATCACATTCAAAATTAAATGGATAGATATCCTGG
>JANNQJ010000001.1:0-2676 GCA_031400675.1 Cyclobacteriaceae bacterium | reverse complement strand
ATCCGAAACGAAAAGACTGCCGCTAACACCGTGTTAAGTAATTTCGGGGTTTTGTGTCCTTATTCAAATTGGAGCCTACCGCAAAATAAAGTTATAAGGTATCGCCTCTCGCGCGCCATTCATGCCATACAAATTTACCCTGCCCTTAAATTTCTCAAAGAAGTCAATCACTTCCTGAGGATCGTTTACACGCACACGGTTGATAGAGATGATGGTATAGTTTTCGGGCACCCCCAGTTTTTTCATATAGCCATTCGTAATTTTGAAAACCTTTACGCCATAATCGGTAGCTTCCAGTTGCGCACCAATCATTTCTGAACTAAAAATTTTTCGTTTTACTTTTTCGGTAGTGCCGGCACGGTTTACCAGCGTGATGGTGGCGTTCGTGAGTTTGTTATCGCGCAGATATGTGATGGTAATCTTGTCACCAGGATAACGATAGCTTAGCTCTTCTTCAAATGCACTGGTGCTATTGATTTCAATTGAATTTATTTTTGTGATAATATCTCCCGGCTTTAAGCCTGCCTCTGATGCTGGCCCCACTTCTTCAACACGTTCCAGCAACACACCATTGAAACTCTTGACATTGGTATTGAGTTTGTATTTTTTAGCATTTTGAAAATCATAGTCCACAACACCGCCACCGAAGAGCGCCTTTTGAACCACACCGTATTTAATGAGATCGTCTACAACCTTCTTTGCAATGTCTACCGGAACGGCAAAGGCATAACCCGTATAACTCCCTGTTCTGGATAAGATGGCTGTATTGATTCCTACAAGTTGACCAGCTTTGTTTACCAAGGCGCCACCGCTGTTGCCCGGGTTAATGGCGGCATCGGTTTGAATGAATGATTCAATCGGAAACTTGTCTTCTAAAATTCCAATCCTTCTTCCTTTCGCGCTAACAATACCAACGGTAACGGTAGAGGAAAGTGAAAATGGATTCCCTACAGCCACCACCCATTCACCTACCTGTAAAGTATTCGAATTGCCGAGCACAATGGCAGGCAAGCCTGAATCCTCTATTTTAAGAACAGCCAGGTCGGTGGAAGGATCTGTACCCACCAGTTCTGCACCATACACACGCTTGTTATAAATTACTTCAATCTTTTCAGCGGAACCTACCACGTGATTGTTCGTCACGATGTATCCGTCTTGTGAGAAGATAACCCCTGAGCCACTGCTCACGCGAGTCTGACTGCTGCCACCACCGAACATTAAGTCCCAGTACGAATAAGAAGTACCTTCCGATATGCTATTGATGTACACCACACTTGGAATAGCCCGCGTGGCGGCCTCACTGAAATCAACTGCGACTTCTGGATTAGACAGGCTTTGCGAAGGTAGAGTGGATTGGTACTGCGAAGGATTACTATACGAGACTGTAACAAAACTTAACTCGCTTGGTGCGCCTGCCTCTTTTTGTAAAAAGAGTTTAAAGAAAACGAATGCTCCGGCAAACCCCGCTACAAATGCGATCGCAATGATTTTTAATGTCTTCATAATTTCTCTTAACTACTATCGATGGTTGAAACGTCTATAAAGTTTAAATAGTTTTCTTAGACCTCACCCTAAATCCCTCTCCGGAGGAGAGGGACTTTTAGCCCCTTCTCTTTTGGAGAAGGGGTTGGGGATGAGGTCTAAGGGCCAACAGAAATCATCAATCTTGAAACATGAGAAAGTAGGACTAATTATTACCTTGCAAATCTATGGGAATACGGTCGATACTGGCAAAGCCTTTTGCAGCATTTATAGCAGCCGAAACAAAACGGTGGTCGAGAGAGCCGGAAGTGCACCAGGCCAAAATCATGGAACATCTTGTGGATCAGGCACGCAACACTGCCTTTGGGAAGGACCACTCTTTTGGATCCATTAAGGACTATGAAAGTTTTAAGAAGCATATTCCCATTCGGGACTACGAGGATTTAAAACCTTACATCGAACGCGTAGTAGCCGGTGAACCGGATATCGTGTGGAAGGGAAAGCCAAAGTACTTAGCTAAAACTTCTGGTACTACTTCAGGAACAAAGTATATTCCGATTACGAAAGAATCAGTCTCATCTCATTTCATGAACTCTCGCAACGCGGTGCTGAGTTATGTTCACGAAACCGGAAAGGGGGGATTCCTTGATGGGAATATTATTTTCCTTTCAGGAAGCCCTGAGCTTGATGAAAAGGCCGGAATAAAAACGGGCAGATTATCCGGCATCAGCAATCATGAGATACCACCGATTTGGCGAACAAATCAAAAGCCAAGTTATGCTACCAACTGTATTGAAGATTGGGAGGAGAAGCTGGAAAAGATTATTGATGAAACACTCCATGCAAACATGACTTTGATATCGGGTATTCCACCGTGGGCGCAAATGTACTTTGACAGGATTCAGGCACGCACAGGAAAAAAGATAAAAGATGTGTTCCCCAACTTCTCCATGTTTGTATATGGTGGTGTAAATTTTGAACCATACAGAGCAAAACTATTTGAGACGATTGGCAAGAAAGTGGACTCCATTGAAACTTATCCGGCCTCAGAAGGTTTCATTGCCTATCAGGATACACAGACCGAACAGGGTCTGTTATTGTTATTAAACAGCGGAATATTTTTTGAGTTTATTCCAACCGAGGAATACTTTAATGAAAAACCTACCAGATTGTGTATTGAGGAAGTTGAGTTAG